>CAZKGZ010000013.1:0-17241 GCA_964552365.1 uncultured Oscillospiraceae bacterium
CGTTTTGAATCGTGATCATAACTCAAACACCCTTTCGGTTTCGCCGCAGCCGGGCTGCGGCCTTTTCACTAAGGCAACACCGCATAATTCGGCAAGAGCGATTTGCGAGCAAATTTTGCTTCCGAATGAGGCGCATTGACGCGGCAATACTTTGTGTATTGCAAGGAAATGCAACGAAATGCGGGGGCTAAATTTCCGCAAAGCGCCGCAGACGATATTGTGTGGTGCTGCCTTTACATTATGCCGCATTTGCAGCTGCAATTCAACCCCAAAACCGCAAAAACCCGGACCGCATTGTCTGCGATCCGGGCTGTTGCTTCACTGAGAGTATATTGCTTTATTTGATCTCGCGGCCCTTGTAGTGGACGTGGAGAAGTTCGTGCTCGCGCTCGCCGATCTCTGCCAGGAGGTTGTCGACGATGGGGTTCTGCTCGCTGCGCTTGATGAGGGCGGTCTTGTCGATGTTGTAAAGACCGTCGGCGCGGGCGTACTTGTCCTTCGTGAGGCCGTGGGGCTGACCGGCGCCGCCGACGCAGCCGGCGCGGCAGGTCATGACCTCGATGAGGTCGAAGTATTCGCGGCCGGTCTCGATCTCGTCAATGAGCTTCTGCGCATTGAGAAGGCCGTTGCACACCGCAAGGCGGATGGTGCGCGTGCCTACGAGCATCGTGGCGACGCGGACGCCGTCCATGCCGCGCAGACCGGAGTATTCGATCGTCATCGTGGCGTTCTTGGACTTGTCCGGGCAGCAGCAGCGGGCGACCGCCTCGGCCACGCCGCCGGTGGAGCCGAAGATGACGCCGGAGCCGGATGCGATGCCGAACGGCATATCGACGGAATCGTCCTCGAGATTGGCAAAGTCGATGCCGCTCTCTTTGATCATGTTGATGAACTCGGTCGTCGTGATGACGGCGTCCACATCGGGCTTGCCGTCATGCATGAACTCTTCGCGCTTGGCTTCGCCCTTCTTCGCGGTGCACGGCATGATGGCGACCTGATAGAGCTCGCGGCCGTCGTTGTGCTTCTGATAGTACTCGCGAAGCACCGCGGCGAACATCTCCATCGGGGACTTGCAGGTGGAAATGTGGCGCAGGAGCTCGGGGCGCTGGTACTCGACATACTTGACCCATGCCGGGCAGCAGGAGGTGAACATCGGGAAGGTGCCGCCGTTCTGCAGACGGTCCATGAATTCCTTCGCTTCCACGATGGTCGTGAGGTCGGCGGCGAAAGAGGTGTCGTATACCTCGGCCGCGCCCATCAGACGGAGCGACGCCACGATCTTGCCGATGGTGTTCTCGCCCGGATGCAGGCCGAACGCCTCGCCGATGGCCACGCGCACGGCGGGAGCCACCTGGAAGACGACGCGCTTGGTGCTGTCGTGCAGCGCACGCCAGACCTTGCCGATGTCGTTGTAGATGGTGATGGCGGCGGTCGGGCAAACGGCGGCGCACTGGCCGCAGCCGATGCAGTCCGTTTCCGCGAGCTTCTGGTCGAAGGCCGGCATAACGCGCAGATTGGAGCTGCGGCGCGTGAAGTCGATGATGTTCATACCCTGAATTTCTTCGCAGGTACGCACGCAGTCGCCGCACAGGATGCACTTGTTGGGGTCGCGGACGACCGACGGGGAAGAGGTATCGAGCGGCATATGCTCGCGGGTGTCCTCAAAGCGGACGCGGTTCACGCCGAACTGGAGCGCCAGAGAGCGCAGCTTGCAGTCGCCGGATTTTCCGCACAGCGCGCAGTCGCGGTGGTGGGAGGCGAGCAGCAGCTCGATGATCATGCGGCGGTATTTGAGAAGGCGGGCGGAGTTCGTCTTGATGGACAGACCGTCGCGCGGCTCCATGGAGCAGGACGCGTCGATCTTGCCGCGCTCGTCTTCCACGACGCACATACGGCACGCGCCGTAAACGGAAAGATCGGAGTAATAGCAGAGCGTCGGCATGTTGATGCCTGCCTTGCGGATGACAGAGAGGACGTTTTTCTCGCCGTCAAACGGGACGCGCTGCCCGTTGATGTACATAATTCCCTTTGCCATATCTTACACCTCCCGAATGGCACCGAACTTGCAGCCCTTGATGCACGCGTTGCAGTGGATGCACTTGGTCGTATCGATCTTGTACGGCTGTTTCTTTTCGCCGGTGATGGCTTCGGCCGGGCAGTTGCGGGCGCACATTCCGCAGCCCTTGCACTTCTCCGGATCGATCTCCAGGTCCTTCGGCTTGCCGTTGCAAAGCGGGCAGTACTTGTCGTTCACATGGCGCTCGTAATCCTTGCGGAAGTAGCGCAGCGTGGACTGGACGGGCTTGCAGGCGCTCTGACCGAGGCCGCAAAGCGCGGTGTTGGATATGGTGTCGGAGAGCTCGGTGAGAAGATCGATGTCTTCTTCACTGCCCTTGTTGCCGACGATGCGCTCGAGGGATTCGAGCATGCGCTTCGTGCCCTCGCGGCACGGAATGCACTTGCCGCAGGATTCCTTCTGCGTAAACTTCATGAAGAAGCGGGCGACTTCGGCCATGCAGGTGTTCTCGTCCATAACGACGAGACCGCCGGAACCCATGATCGCACCGACGTGCTTCAGGGAGTCGTAGTCAAGCGGAAGGTCAAGATGCTCTTCGGTAAGGCAGCCGCCGCTCGGGCCGCCGATCTGAACGGCCTTGAACTTCTTGCCGTCCTTGATGCCGCCGCCGATGTCGAAGATGATCTCACGCAGCGTCGTGCCCATGGGGACCTCGATGAGGCCGGTGTAGCGGATGTTGCCCGCGAGAGCGAACGCCTTCGTGCCGGGGGAGTTCGCCGTGCCGATGGAACGGTACGCCGTGGCACCCTCGTTGATGATATACGGAATGTTGGCAAAGGTCTCAACGTTGTTGAGAACGGTGGGCTTTGCCCAGAGACCTTTTTCCACGGTGCGCGGAGGCTTGGTGCGCGGCATGCCGCGCTTGCCTTCGATGGAGGCGGTCAGTGCGCTGCCTTCGCCGCACACGAACGCGCCGGCGCCGCGGTTGATGCGGATATCAAAGCTGAACTCGGTGCCGAGAATGTTCTGGCCGAGCAGGCCGATATCGCGCGCCTGGTCGATGGCCTTCTGCAGACGCTCGACCGCGAGAGGATACTCGGCGCGGACATAAATGTAGCCGCTGTTGGAGCCGACGGCCACAGCCGCGATCATCATGCCCTCGAGCACGGAGTGCGGGTTGCCCTCCATGATGCCCTCGTCCATGAACGCGCCGGGGTCGCCTTCGTCGCCGTTGCACACGATGTATTTGACATCGCTGTTCTGACGGCGGACGCTGTCCCACTTCTTGCCGGTGACGAAACCGCCGCCGCCGCGTCCGCGCAGACCCGAGGAAATGACTTCCATGCAGATCTGGTC
Organism: uncultured Oscillospiraceae bacterium; assembly: GCA_964552365.1. GTDB lineage: Bacteria > Bacillota > Clostridia > Oscillospirales > Oscillospiraceae > Apopatocola. Next base: position 3,374 of record CAZKGZ010000013.1, read on the forward strand.
GTCGGTCATTTCGAACAGCGCTTTTTCAAAAGCGGAGTAGCCGCCCTTGGCGATGTATTCCCAGATGTCCTCGCAGTTGGAGAGACCGCAGTCCTTGAGGATCAGGCGGTGCTGCTTCTGATAGAACGGGATCTCGTCGCGGGACTTGTACTTCTTGCCGTCCTGCTCGAAGAGCAGACGCTGAATGATCTTGCCGCCCTTTACGGTCTTCTCGATGATCTCTTCGCAGTCGGACGGTTTGACATGCGTGTAGATGACGTTCATGGGGGAGATGTTCACGAGCGGTCCGATCTCGCAGAAGCCGTGGCAGCCGGTCTTCTTGAGATGAACGGCGTCATCGGCGTGGTCGGTGAAGGACACCGCGATGGGGAGACCCTTTTGCTCGCAGATGCGGCGGAACTCTTCGTAAACCTCGAGAGAGCCGCTGGCGATGCAGCCGGTGCCGGCGCAGACCATGATGGAAATGCCCTCGTGCTCGAAGGCTTCTTTTGCCTTCCAACGCTGTGCGTCAAAGGTGAGCTTCGTACGACGAATCATTTCTTCTCCTCCTTCTTCCGGATCTCATCGATCAGCGCAACGGCTTTCTCCGGCGTCATTTTCGGGTGTACCTCACCGTTGACGGTAAGGACCGGAGCGAGACCGCAGGCGCCGAGGCAGGCGACCGTCTCCAGAGTGAAGAGCATGTCGTCGCTCGTGACCTTCTTCTCGTTCAGACCGAGATGCTGCTGCAGAGCAGCGAGGATGGGCGGGGATTTGCGAACGTGGCAGGCAGTACCGTCGCACACGCGAATGATGTACTTGCCTTTTGCTTCCAGCGAGAAACGGTCATAGAACGTCGCAACGCTGTAGACCTTTCCCGGGCTGATGTGCAGGCGACCGGCCAAATGCACAAGTACCTCGGGCGGCAGGTATTTGTAATATGCCTGCACGTCCTGCATCATGCCGATGAGGTTCTCCCTCCGGCATTTGTACTTGTCGACGATTTGGTCGGTCAGAGTGAAGTCGCCGTCAAATAACATAACACTTTTACCCCTCTCTGTTGTGTAAATGAGACTGTCTTCTCTGAATCACGCTAATATTAAATTAACACAAATATTTTGAATAAGCAATAGGCCATATTGGTGAATATGTCAACTAATTTTTACATATATTTGATTGCATATATAAATTTTCCGTCATATTCAACACTCCGTACGGAAACCGGACAATATTCTCCGTGCACCCTAAACAAAAAAGGCACCGATCCGAAGACCGATGCCCTGTTTGTTCGTCCGTATGGTGTAAGCGCGAGATCAGTCGATGCCGTCGACTTCGATGTTGTTCTCCTTGAGGTACTGCTTTTTGATCTTCTTGCCGCCGATGAGAATGGCGGGCAGGAGCAGGAGAGGAAGGTTGATGTAGCCGAGAATGGTGTAGCCGGTGGAGACTAGGCGGGTAATGCCGAGCGTGGAGGAGGCGCAGCAGGCGATGAGAATGACAGCGACTACGAGACCGTCCTTCAGAGGCGTTTTTTCCTCGGGCTTGCGGTACAACTTGGAGAAACGGGCGAGACCGCCGAAGCAGAAGCCCACGGCTGTGGACAGCACGGCAAGGAACACGATGGACACATACACGACCTTGGCCCAGTTGAAGCCGATGCGGGTGAGGATCGCGTAGAACGGGAGAGCCTCGCTCGTGATGTCGAACACGTTGGTGTAGGAGAAGAGCATGGTGCCCATGATGACCAGCATCAGGGAGTTGCCGATGATGCCGAGGATACCGGCCCACTTGGAAGAGGAGCGGTTGGGAACGGTCGAGGCAACGGACGAGATGTTGGCGATAACGGTGGCCTGGAAGGCGGCGTAGATGACAGCGCTCCAGATGGCCTTGAGCCACGAGACTTTGGGAAGGTTGGCGGACTGGTTGGCAATGGAGCCGGCCAGATCGGTGTCGCCGTAAACGAACACGAGGATCAGGATCATGGCGAGAACGCCGAGAATGAGATACATGATGTACGAAGAAGCCGCCGTTACGACCTTGGCACCGAAGGCGCACAGCAGAGCGGTGCAGATGACCATGATGGCCACGCCGATCCAGTAGTTCAGCCCGAACTGAGCGTTCAGCAGTGTGGCAATAGCGTTCAGCGAGCCGCCGAGAGCCGTGAGGCAGGTAACGATAAAGGACACATCAAAGAGAATGCTGACCCATTTCTTTCCCCAGATGGCCTGCATCCAGGAGCCGTAGTCATAGGTTTTATAAACGCGGGAAAATTCGGTGGAACAATAGAGACCCCAGCCGAGAATGCCCATGGCAAGGACAGCACAGCAGATGCCGGGGATGCCGTAGTTGACAAAGTAAGAAACGATCTGAGTACCGCTTCCGACGCCGGGGCCGAAGTGGGTGCCCATCCAGACGCAGGCAACGCCGATAGCCGCAGTCCAGTTGGTCTTGTTTTCTGTTCTCATTGAATTATTTCTCCCTTTCTTTTTTGACGGGATCCGAATGCAGCCGACCGGACGATACCGACTTTATAGCATGGATCCCATCATGATTTCAATATAATTATTTGCCGAGGGGGGACGGGACGACAAAGACACAGAAGGGGGGGACGGAAGTCTGTGCCTCTTATGCGCTGCGGAGAGGATCTCAGCCGAGACCGTTCACGCAGTTGATGGGCTTCTCGCCGTTTTCTACGCGCTCGAAGTTGGCGATGGACCACTGCAGCATGCGCTTGAAAGCCTCGTCCGTCGTGCCGGCGATGTGCGGCGTGATGGTGAGACGCGCCTTTCCGGCGGCGGACATCTTCGCGAACGGATGGTCGGCCGGCATCGGCTCGGGCTCCGTGGTGTCAACGGCGGCAGCGCCGATGATGCCCTTTTCGAGAGCTTCCGCCAGAGCGTCGGAATCGACGACCTCGCCGCGGGCGCAGTTGATGTATACGGCGGTGGGCTTCATGAGCTCCAGCTCCTTGGCGCCGATCATGTGGTAAGTGCTCTCCAGCACGGGCACCTGCATCGTGATAACGTCGCTTGTGGCGAGCAGCTCGTTGAGCGGCAGATAGGTCACGCCCAGTGCCTTCTCGGCTTCCTCGCTCGGACGGATGACATCGTAGTAGCAGAACGTGCAGCCCCAGGCAGCCAGACGCTTGATGACTTCTCTGCCGATGGCGCCGAGGCCGATGAGACCGATCTGCTTTCCGCCGAGCTCATTCTCGCCGGCGGCGCGGTGCGCGTTCTGGGCTTCCAGGAAGCCCTCCTGCATGATCTGGTTGTTCGCGAGGACCGTGCGGCGCAGAGCGGCGAGCATCAGGCCGATGATGTGCTCGGCCACGGCGGCACTGTTGACGGCGCGGTTGTTGCACACGGGGATGCCGGCTTCTTTTGCGGCCTTGACATCGACTTTATCGAAGCTCACGCCCTCGGTCTGGATGAGCTTCAGATGGGAGCACTCGGCGGTGACATTGCTTCTCACCCAATCGCCGGCGGAACCGATCATCAGGTAATCGGCGCTCTTGCATGCTTCGATCAGCTCTTCGTCGGTGTACGGGCTGTGCAGGAAGTTGACTTCCCAGCCTTCGGGAAACGAGACACCGTACTTCTCAAAACGCTGCGGGGGAACTGTGCAAACGACTTTTTTCATGGATCACACTTTCCTTTCTGAAAATAACGATTTTACCATAGTGTAGTGATACGGCGGAGCGCGATGGTAGGAGAGTATAGGGGGTGGGAGGTTAAAAGGAGATAATATGGTCTAGCACTCCTGCCGTATCGATCAAGGGGACATATTGGATGCGCCGGCAAATACCGCTTCACCGCCGCAGACCAAACAAAAGAAAATCACAGGACGAACACCTTCGCCCTCTGCCTCGCAAACGGTCAAATCATCGTTTACTCGGTAAACCTAGTATACTAAGGTGCACAGCACCTGTCAACCCCAAATCACCGCCGCCGCCCCTTTTCTCTGTTTTGCCAAAGATTCAAGAGGAATTTTTGGCAGTTTTTGCGGTGCTTTTGTTCACTTAAATAAGGATCATCCTTCCGATTTATGCAACATTTACAATTCCTTTGCGGTCGACCGGAAAGTTCCGCTTCCTGTGAGTTTTATGTGAAGATTTCGAGAGACACTGTACTTTTTCTCTGAAATGTGTTGACTAAATATACCTAGTATGCTATATTTTCGTTTATGATTTATCATGTGTACATAAATCGGAAACGGAGCAAAGCACCATGGCAGACAACAGTTCCTCTACAATAAACTTTCAGCCCGCGGTCACGAAGCGCGCGAGCGAGATCATATTTGAACAGGTAAAGGACATGATCCTCCGCGGGGATCTTCAGCCCGGCGACCGGCTGCCGAGCGAGAAGAACCTGATGGAAATGTTCGGCCGCAGCCGTCCCACCATCCGGGAGGCACTGCGCATGCTCGAGCGCGAGGGATATATACGCGCCATTGCCGGCAGCAGCGGTGCCGTCGTTCTCGCGCCGGACACCACGACCATCTCCCAGTCCATTGCCGAGGCTCTGCAGATCGGCCGCATCGATCTTGCGGAAATGACCGAATACCGCCGCTCCAGCGAGGCCGCTACCGTTACCTGGGCGTGCGAGCGGCGGACGGAAGAGGACATCCGTATCCTGCGCGAACACCTGGACAAAATGGCGGGGCTTCTCAACAACACAGCAGCCTTCACTTCGCAGGACCCGAAGTTTCACGGCCTGATCGCCGCTGCGGGAAAAAACAGCGTCAGCATCCTGATGAGCCAGACGCTCAGCAGCACGAACCAGAACTTCTTCCTTACGAAAATCGCGGTTCTCAGCCCGGAAGAACAGACCAAGGCGCTGCAAAGAGTCCACGAGCAGCACGAAGCCATTTTCGAAGCGATCCGCGACGGCGATGCGCAAGCCGGCCGCAAAGCGATGGATGAGCACCTGTCCTCGTTCTTCGACGATCTGAAATAATACCGACGTTTATATTTTATAAGTTATATAAGCCGCCGCAGATGACAACGTTCCTGCCATCTGCGGCGGCTTTTTGCGCCCTTTTCATAAAAATTGTTCATTCTCCACAAACTTCGAAAGAAAAATTTGGAGAACAAAACTTGATTATTTTAGTTGACCTAGTTAACTAGGTGTGCTAGAATAAAGCCGTCTTAAGAAATCGACGGCAAATCATCTGATATACAGGAGGCAGAGAAAAGTGGCTTACAAAAATTTTGCGGAGCTCGTGGAGCACGTGAAGTCGGCGCCGGAGCGCAAGAGAATGGTCGTGGCGTGCGCCAACGACTCGCATTCCATAGGCGCTGCGCTGGATGCCGCGAAGGAAGGCATCATCCGTCCGATCCTTGTCGGCGAGATCGACGTGATGAAGGGCATCCTCGCCGAGCTCGGCGCTTCGGAAGCGGACGCGGAGCTTTATGACTGCACCGGTCTCAAGGAGACCTGCGAACTGGCGGTATCCCTCATTCGTGAGAAGAAGGGCGACTTCCTTATGAAGGGCAAAGTCGACACCAGCATTTTCCTCCGCGAGGTCGTCAACAAGGAACACGGCCTCGGCAAGGGCCGCCTCATGAGCCATGTGACGCTCTTTGAGGTCCCGACTTATCACAAGCTGCTCACCGCTGTGGACGGCGGCATGGTGCCATACCCCACGCTCGAGCAGAAGAAAGCCATCATCGAGAACACCGTCGGCGCACTGGGCCGCATCGGCTATGAGTGCCCCAAGGTCGGCGTGCTCGCGTGCAAGGAAAAGCTCGACCCGAAAATGCCCGAGACCGTGGAAGGCCGCGAGCTGCAGGAAATGAACGAGCGCGGCGAGATCACGGGCTGCATCGTGGAAGGCCCCATCAGCTATGACTGCGCCATGGTCAAGGAGATCGCCGATTTCAAGGGCTTCGAGAGCCGCATCGCGGGCGATGTCGACATTCTCGTCGCTCCCAATATCCACGCCGGCAACATCATGGGCAAGATGCTCGTGTGCACCGCCAAGGCGAAAATGGCCGGTTTTATCGAAGGCGCCAGCTGCCCCATCATCATGACGAGCCGCGGCTCCAGCGAAGAGGAAAAGTATCTGTCCATCGTAGTGGCCGCCGCAGCGGCGGAATAAAGAGGGATCACGGGTATGGAATGGTTGGATATCGTCGGGGAACAAAAGAATTTTGTTTTCATCGGTGAAGCCGGCTGCGGCAAGAGCGAGATAGCCCTGAATCTTGCTCACGCGCTGGCCGCCAAAACGGAGAAAGAAGTGCACTTTTTCGATTTGGACATGACAAAGCCTCTGTTCCGTTCCCGCGATTCGGCAAAGGAACTCGAGGAGGCGGGCATCGTCGTCCATTTCGAAGAGCAGTTTATGGATGCTCCCACCGTGACGGGCGGCGTTATGCGCCTTCTGCGGAGTCCCGACGCCTATGTCATCATGGATGTCGGCGGCGACTACATCGGCTCGCGCTCCATCGGCGGCTATGCTCCGCTCCTGAACGCGCCCGAGACCGCCGTATACTACGTCATCAACAGCTATCGCGCGTGGTCGTACGACATCGACCACATCGACCGCGTGCTCGGCGAGACCATCAACGCCGCGCACATCCGTCTGGAGAACATCCGCCTCATGTCCAACTGCAATCTCGGCACGCATACGACGGCCGCAGATGTCCTGGAGGGAAGGGAAAAGCTCCGCGAAACGGTCGAGACCTACAAAAGCATCGCCTATCACTGCGTTTGGGAAAAGCTGTATCCGGAAGTCCGGTCGGTTGGGGACTGGCTGCCGGTTAAGCTGTTTCTGACTTACCCGTGGGAAGAAGCACAAGAGTCGGAAACAATAAAGTTCTGAAGATCGAATGAAGGAGGTTGTCACAATGGCAAAGGCAAAGGTGGAAATTGTGACAGAACGCTGCAAGAGCTGCGGCTACTGCGTGAAGTTCTGTCCGAATCAGGTACTTGCGATCGGCACGAAGGTCAACTCGAAGGGATACGAAGTCGTGGAAAGCGTCAAGCCCGAGGAATGCGTCGGCTGCTGCATCTGCGCAAGAATGTGCCCCGACGGCGCGATCGAAGTTTATAAATAAGGAGGAGAATCGAAATGGCTCGTGTATTTATGAAAGGCTGCGAGGCGATCGCCGAGTCGGCCGTGCGCGCCGGATGCCGCTTCTTTGCCGGTTATCCGATCACGCCGCAAAACGAAATTCCCGAATATTTTGCCCGTCGCCTGCCGGAAGTGGGCGGCACGTTCGTGCAGGGTGAGTCCGAAGTTGCGTCCGTCAATATGGTCTACGGTGCCGCGTCTGCCGGCATCCGCTCCATGACGAGCTCCTCCAGCCCCGGAATTGCGCTCAAGAGCGAAGGCATTTCCTACTGCGCTTCCGCCCGCATCCCGATGGTCTACTGCAATGTCAGCCGCGGCGGCCCCGGTGTCGGCTCCATTCAGCCCGCCCAGATGGACTATTTCCAGGCAACGAAGGCTTCCGGCAACGGCGGCTTCCGCATGCGCGTTTTCGCCCCTGCCACCGTGCAGGAGGCCGTGGACATGGTCTACGCCGCATTTGATTATGCCGACAAAGAGAGAAACCCCGTCCTCATCCTCGCCGACGGCGTCATCGGCACCATGATGGAGCCTGTAACGCTGCCCGAGATGAAGTCTGACGAAGAAGTCGCCGCCATCCGCGAGTCCAAGAAGTCCTGGGCGTGCATCGGCCACAAGCTGGACTATGCACACAGAGCATGGATCGAGCCGGGCCACTGGTCCACCGCCGTCATGCAGCAGGCCAACGAGGACGCCGCCGCTCTGTACGAGTCCTGGGATAAAGAAGCCGAGGCAGAGCTCTATATGGCCGACGACGCCGAAGTCCTGATCGCTTCCTACGGCATCTCCGCCCGTATCGCAAAGTCTGCCGTCAACGTCATGCGCGCCGAGGGCAAGAAGGTCGGCCTCATCCGTGCCGTCACCGTCTCTCCGTTCCCGTATGCCGCTTTTGACGGTCTGAATTATCCGGCTCTCAAGGGCATCGTGGATGTGGAAATGTCCATTCCCGCCCAGTTCGTCGAGGATGTCAAAGTCGGCGTGAAAGACCGCTGCCCGATCAGCACCTGCCTTTGCTCCGGCGGCAACATCATGAGCCGCGAGAAGATCATCGACGCAGTCAATTCAGTTCTGGAGGGAAAGTAAGATGGAAAAGATTTATTCCCGTACAAAAACCATTCAGGAAGACAAAGTATCCGGCTTCTGCCCCGGATGCATGCACAGCACCGTGATGAAGCTCATCGGCGAAGTGCTGGACGAGCTGAATGTCGTCGATAAAGCCGCCTGCGTCCTCGGCATCGGCTGCTGCGGCCTGCAGATGGACTACATGGCCTACGACAACACCACCGCGCCTCACGGCCGCGCCTGCGCCGTTGCCACCGGCATCAAGCGCACGAATCCCGACTCCCTCGTCTTCACCTATCAGGGCGACGGCGACCTCGCTTCCATCGGCCTTGCCGAGACCATGTTCGCCGCCAACCGCGGGGAGAACATCAGCGTTATCTTCGTCAACAACGGCATTTACGGCATGACCGGCGGCCAGATGGCCCCGACGACGCTCGTCGGAATGAAGGCCACCACCGCGCCTCACGGCCGCGACCCGAAGGAGCACGGCTACCCCATGCATATGTGCGAGATCCTCAACCAGCTCACCGCGCCGGTCTATCTCGAGCGCGTAAGCTGCAACAACCCGGCGAACCTGATGAAGACGAAGCGCGCCATCAAGAAGGCATTCCAGAACCAGCTGGACGGCAAGGGCTTCTCCCTCGTGGAGATCGTCACGAGCTGCCCCACCAACTGGGGTCTCTCTCCGCTTGCTGCGCTGGACTTCATCGAAGAAAAGATGCTGCCCGAGTTCCCGCTCGGCGTCATCCGCGACAAATAAGGAGGATACAGATGGAAACCAATCTTTGTGTAGCCGGCTTCGGCGGACAGGGCGTCATGACGCTCGGCAAGTTCCTTGCCGACGCGACCTGCAACTCCACGGATAAAAACGTGACTTTCTTCCCTTCTTACGGCGCGGAGCAGCGCGGCGGCACCGCCAACTGCTATGTCGTCATTTCCGATGACTTCATCGGCGCCCCCATCGGCGATGTTATGGACGACCTGATCGTTATGAACGGCGCCTCCCTCAACAAGTTCCTTCCCCGCGTGAAGAAGGGCGGCCGTCTCTTTGTCAACAGCTCCATCGTCAAGGGCGACATCCCCCGCGACGATATCAGCATCGTCAAGGCTCCCGTAACGGAGCTTGCCCTCGAAATGGGCAACGCGAAAGTTCTGAACGTCATCATGCTCGGCGTGTACGTCGGCTATACCGAAGTCATCGCCCCGGAGATCGTCTGGGAGACGGTCGAGCACAAGCTCGCCTCCAAGCCCAAGCTCCTCCCGCTGAACCGTCAGGCTTTCGAAAAAGGTCTGGAAATCGGCCGCAGCCAGAGAAAGTAATTTTCCCGGCTTTCGGGCAGTTTTCGCCCATACCGCATTCCCACAGTGCGGTATGGGTTTTTCAATTCAAAGGCAACACCGCACAATGTCGTCTGCGGCGCTTTGCGGAAATTTTCCTCTCGCAAATCGCTCTTGCCGAATTATGCGGTATTGCCCAAACTATTCTGAGGTGCTATATGAATATTCTTGTGATCAACCCCGGCTCTACCTCCACGAAAATTGCCTGGTACTGCGATACCGAGAAAAAGTGGGGCGAGAGCATCGCACATGACCCCGCCGTTATCAAAACCTATGAGAAGATCTACGACCAGCTGCAGATGCGCACGGATCTTGTCCTGAAGACGATCGCCGACAAGGGCGAGGACATCTCCACACTGAATGCGGTCATGAGCCGCGGCGGTCTGGTCGGCCGCGTACAGGCCGGCGCCTACGAAGTAAACGATGCGATGGTCGAGGTCCTCCGCGACCGTCCCGTCAACCACCATGCCTCCAATCTCGGCGCGGCCATTGCGCTGAACATTGCCCGCAAAGTCGGCATCAAGGCCTACATCTACGATCCCGTGACCGTGGATGAGATGATCGACCTCGTGCGCATCACCGGACTCAAGGAAGTGGAGCGCTTCGGTCAGGGCCATAACCTCAATATGCGCGCCGCGGCTCTGCGCCTGTGCAAAGATGAGGGCTGGGATTACGGTAAGGTAAACATCATCGTGGCTCACCTCGGCGGAGGCATTTCCGAGAGCCTGCACAGCAACGGCAGGATCATCGACATGATCTCCGATGACGAGGGCGCATTCAGCCCCGAACGCGCCGGCGGCCTTCCGATTTTCCGCATGATGGCCGCGCTGAAGGACAAGCATCTCGACTATGATTCCCTGCTCAAACTCCTGCAGCGCAACGGCGGCCTGATGTCCTGGTTCGGCACCTCCGACACCCGCGTGGTGGAGAAGATGGCGCTGGAAGAGGGCAACACACAGGCAAAGCTCGTCTACGATGCCATGGCGCTCAGCGTTGCCCGCAGCATCGCCAAGCTCGCCGTTGTCGTTGACGGTTCCGTTGACCGCATCGTGCTGACCGGCGGCATCGCCTATTCCGAGTACTTCACCGGCGAGATCATCCGCCGCGTGAAATTCATCGCTCCCGTCACGGTCTACCCCGGCGAGAACGAAATGCAGGCTCTGGCCGAAGGCGCCTACCGCGTCCTCACCGGTCAGGAGACCGCGCATACCTTTGAGGGTTAATCAAAGCACACATCCCGCCGGCTCAACGGTCGGCGGGATATGTTCGGAAGGAATACGATATGAAAAAACTGAATCGCTGGATCTATGCCGCCGCGGGCGTGCTCGTACTGTTCTGCGCCGGCATCATCTACGCCTGGAGCGTGCTTTCCGTCCCGATGGCGGCGGAATTCCCCGACTGGACGAAAGCGCAGCTCTCTCTCACCTTTACTCTGGCTATGATCACCTTCTGCCTCGGCTGCATGGCAGGCGGTTTTTTATCGAAGAGCGTCGATCCGAGGATCTATGTCCTCACATCGGCGGTGCTGTTCTTTATCGGCTTTCGCGTCACGGCGGGCATGCAGAGCGTTGCCATGCTCTATATCGGCTTCGGCATCGTGAGCGGCTTTGCCTCCGGCATCGTCTACAACGCCGTCATGGGCACCATCACGAAGTGGTTCCCGGATAAGCAGGGCCTCATCTCCGGCATCCTGCTCATGGGCTTCGGCTTCAGCGCCTTTGCCATCGGAAAGATCTATCAGGCTCTCACGCCCGACACGGTCGGCGCATGGCGCGGCTCGTTCCGCCTCATGAGCGTCCTTATCCCCATTGTCCTCATCGTGTGCGCCCCGTTCTTCGTAAAGCCCGAGACCGGCGCTGCAAAGGTCGGATCTGCGTCCGCTGCGAAGAAAAATACGGATCCTCTCGCGTCGGAGCTGCCCACCGGAAAAATGATCCGCAAGGGCGCCTTCTGGCTCTACTACCTGTGGGCGGTCGTCCTCTCCGCCGCGGGCCTTGCGCTCATCAGCCAGGCGACCGGCAGCGCGTCCGAAGTCGGTGTCGGCATCGGCGCCGGTACGATCGCGACGGTCGTCGGACTCATCTCGATATTCAATGCGGTCGGCCGCGTGCTCTCCGGCATGATGTTCGATAAGTACGGCAGAGCCGTCTCCATGAACCTCGTGAACATCGTCTTCGTTGTCACGAGCGGCATATTGATGCTCGGCCTCACGGTCGGCTCCTTCGTGCTCATCATCGTCGGCTTCATCTGCGGCGGCCTCGCCTACGGCGCCGTTCCGCCGCTCAACTCCGCTTTCGTGAGCAGCCGCTACGGCCAGAAAAACTACTCGCTCAACTTCTCCGTCGTCAACACGAACCTCATCTTCGCCTCCTTCGGCAGCACCATCGCCGGCTCCCTCTACGACGCCGCCGGCTCCTACCTAAGCACCTACCTCCTGATGGCCGCCCTCGCCGCAGCAGGCTTCCTGATCACCGCCGCCATATCCGCCTGCGACAAGCGGGAACTGAAGGCAAAGTGACCCGCTGTACATTCGATAACAGCATTATCATATAAATATTCCCGCCCGCGCTCAGATCGAGTGCAGGCGGGAATTTTATGTATTGCCGCTCTATTCGGCATTGTTGTTACGCTTTTTCCTCGTCCGGCAGAGGAAATGTGAGAAGCAGTTCAAATTGATTCGGAGTATCCGAAAGGGCTTGAATGCATCCGCCGTATTGCTCGACAGTCCGGCGAATGATTTGAAGCCCGTATCCGTGTTCGCGAACATCGTGCTTGGATGTTATGAATCTCTCTCCGATTTTTTGCGGCGGGAAAATACAGCTGTTCCGGATACGCATGATCAGAGTGTTCGCGCTTGTACCTCCCTTGACCTCAATATATCGATCGGCGTCTACCGGCATTCGCATGCATGCCTCGACGGCATTATCCAAAGCGTTGCCCATGATCATGCAAAGGTCAAAGTCACTGATAAAATCGCCGGCGCGAAAATCGATTACGGCACTGACGGCAATCCCGCTATCCATAGCTTTCCCAAGCTTTTCGCTCATCAGCGAATCCAGCATGACCCGGCCGGTTCGTATTCGCAGTTCGGATGGGTTGGTGCGCTCAATAAATGTATGGATATATTCCTGCGCCTCTCCGCTTTTCCCGTCCTGCAGCATGCTTTGCAGCGCAAGCATATGGTTTTTCAAATCATGCCGGAGACGGCGGACCGTTTCATCGTTTTCCCGGCGCAGATCCAGCGTTCTCAGCAGGGAGGACGTCATGATCTCCTGTGCCTGCAGAGCTTTGCTGTTCTGCACATTATACTGATATTTTTCATGAAAGAGCAGTACGAACAGCAGCGCTGCGTGCAGAACGATAAAGTATAGGCTCAGCTCCCGACCGGCCGCCTCGGCTCCGCCGTCCATAAGAGTGAAGTGAATGGTTCGGATATACATTGCGCATAGCGCCACCAATGCCAAAAGCACGGCACACGCCGGATCCGCTCGGCTGATTTTTGTTGGGTCTAGGGTCTTATAAGAGAGAAAGACCAACACAAAACGGATCCCGAGCACGATGATCAGGCAGAGAAAATAATCCAACGCTGAATTCCCGGTAAATACTTCTGCCCCAAGCTCAAGAGCATCCGTCAGCGGAGTCAGAAAAACGCCATGCACCAGGGAATTCGTTGTTGTAAGAAATCCGGCCAGATAAAGCTCTTTGTCCCACACGATCTGATATCCGAAAAGCAAGGATCCGGCCGTCAATAGAAAACGAATGGCGAACCTTGCGGCGGCGGTGCTGAATGAGATCGGGAGAACGTCAAAATACAAGCTCGCCAAAAGCAAAAGGCAAGCAACGGAGAGAAAGCGCAGCCAAATGCTGCGGCGCGGCAGCCCTGACCGGCGTCCGGTAAAAAAACAATACCCAACGTCAATTATATAGGCACCCAGCGAAAACAGGAAGGTGTTGTTCATAGCCGCGCTCCCGCATACACAGAATACGCCGATAAAAAATCCTTCCTGCGATGTTTGCTCAGCGGGACTTCATCGGAGTTTTCCATAATAAGTGAGGATGGGAGGATCTTTTTCACATGCTTCATATTGACAAGGTAACTCATATGACAGCGAAAAAACCCTTTATCTGCGGTCATTGTCTCAATTTCAGACAGCGGAACGGTAAATTCCGCTTTCCCATTTGCTGAAACAAATGTTGTCGCATGATGGTAGACTTCTACATAAAGGATCTCGTCCAAATTGATTTTGGTTGACCTCCCCGCGGAGCTTATCACTATGCTGGATGGCTGCTTCATACCCTGCATTTTGAATGCTTCGAGCAGGCACCGGCGAAAGTTTGCGTAGCTGACCGGCTTGCAGAGAAAAGAGAACGCGTGAATTTCGTAGCCTTCCAAAGCATAGTCGACCAGATTCGTGATC
>CAZKGZ010000014.1:0-16716 GCA_964552365.1 uncultured Oscillospiraceae bacterium
CGCTCTCGTCGAGACCCTTGCGCGGCGGATCCACCACGATGACCTGCGGGCGGATGCTGCGCCGCGCAAGCTCTTCGGCGGCTTCACCCGCATCGGCGCAGAGAAACTCGCAAACCTCCGCGAGTCCGTTGCGGCGGGCGTTTTCACGGGCGTTCTCCACGGCGGCATCGATGACCTCGGCACCGATCACGCGCGCGCCGCGCGAGGCCATGCACAGCCCGATGGTGCCTGTGCCGCAGTAAAGGTCGAGCGCCGTCATGCCCGGCGTGATGCCGGCAAAATCGAGCGCGGCTTCGTAGAGCCGCTCGGCCTGCGGCGGGTTCACCTGGAAAAATGAGCGCGGCGAGAGCGAGAAGGTAAGGCCGCACAGGCTTTCCGTGAGCACCTCACTGCCGGATATTGTCTCAAATTCCCCGTCGAGCACCGTGTTGCCGCGCGAAGTGTTGCGGTTGAGCACGAGCCCCGTGACCTCGGGACACTCCGCATGCAGGCGCGCATCGAGCTTCGCAAGCGCGGCTTTGCCCGGCGAGCGGGACGCCGTGAGCGTCAGCACGGCCTTCTCCGTCAGATGCGAGGAGCGGTAGAAAATGTGCCGCACGCCCTCGCGGTGTCCCGCCTCGTCATACACCGGAATGTGCTCCGCCTCCATCCATGCAAGCACTGCCTTCGCGCAGCGCAGCGAGCTCTCCGGCACGGCAGGGCAGACCTCGGCGGGCACGACCTCGTGCGTGCGCGCACGGTAAAATCCGGCGACCGGCCGGCCGTTCTGCTCCGCCACATTGAAGATCACCTTCCGCCGCTCGCGGGCATCGGGCCCGGCGGCGAGAATATCGGAAACGGCAAAGTCCAGCTTCCCGATGCGCTGCAGGGCATCGTTCACGCGCTGCAGCTTCATCGAAAGCTCCTCTTCATAGTCCATGTGCCGCAGCGCACAGCCGCCGCAGCGCGGGTACGAGGGGCAGTCCGGCACAATGCGGTGCGGCGAAGCGACCCGCAGCGTTTCCGCCTTCCCCCACACGGCGCTCGCCGATACGCGGACGATGCGCACATCCCATTCCTCGCCGACGATGGTTCCCGGCACGAACACGGCGCGCTCTCCGATGCGGCAAACGCCGGCTCCCTCGGAAGTGTAGCCGGTAATGCGCGCGGGGTATATGTTATTTTTTTGTAAAGATTCGATTTTAGTCAAAATAATCACCTGCCAACCATTTTACCACAGCTTTTTTCTGTTGCCAATGGGGAACTGCGCTGTTATAATGCAGGGTGGATAAAATTTCCGGCACAGCTGCGCATCGGCGGCAAAACCGGACGAAAGAAGGAATACCTGTGCCAATGCTTCTGGATCTCTTCTGCACATTCTTCCGCATCGGACTTTTCACGTTCGGCGGAGGATATGCCATGCTGCCGCTCCTGCAGCGCGACATTGTGGAGAAGAAAAAATGGGCCACGGAGGAAGAACTCCTCGATTACTTCGCCGTCGGCCAGTGCACGCCCGGCATCATCGCCGTGAACACGGCCACGTTTGTCGGCTACAAGGAAAAGAAGATCCCCGGCGCGATCTTCGCAACACTCGGCATCGTTGCCCCGTCGCTCGTCATCATCACGATCATCGCGGCGCTCCTGAGCAACTTCGCCGATGTCCCCGCCGTGCAGAACGCCTTCGCGGGCATTCGCGTTGCGGTGTGCGTCCTCATCCTCAACTCCGTGGTGAAGCTCCTCAAAAAATCGGTCGTAGACGGCCTGACGCTCGGAATTTATATCGT
This sequence comes from uncultured Oscillospiraceae bacterium, assembly GCA_964552365.1. Classification (GTDB taxonomy): domain Bacteria; phylum Bacillota; class Clostridia; order Oscillospirales; family Oscillospiraceae; genus Apopatocola. The sequence continues at coordinate 1,764 of CAZKGZ010000014.1, forward strand.
GGTATTCATCGGCTCGGTGCTTCTCAGCAGTGTCAGCCCCGTGCTCTTTATCGTTGCGGCGGCCCTGCTCGGCATCATTGTCCGCGTGTGGCTGCACGTGGGAGGAGGGAAAAAGGCATGATCTACCTTCAGCTCTTTTGGGAATTTTTCAAAGTCGGTCTCTTTTCCATCGGCGGCGGACTGGCTACGCTTCCGTTCCTCTACTCGCTCGGCGCGAAGACCGGCTGGTTCACTACGGCGGATGTCGCCAACATGCTCGCCGTGTCGGAGTCCACGCCCGGCCCCATCGGCGTGAACATGGCGACCTATGTCGGCTTTGACTGCGCCGGCATCTTCGGCGGCGTTGCCGCAACGCTCGGACTCGTCACGCCGAGCGTGATCGTCATCGTCCTCATCGCCATGGCGCTGCAGGCCTTCCGCACGAACCGCTATGTAGACGCCGCTTTCTACACGCTGCGCCCCGCATCCACCGGCCTCATTTCCGCCGCCGGCTGGTCGGTGCTCGTGCTCGTGATGGTCAACTCGGAGATCCTATCGTCGACCGGCAGCATTTTCGGCGCTCTCCAGTGGAAGAACATCATCCTGTTTGCCCTCATCTGGGTGCTCACCAACCTTGTGAAGCCGCTCAAAAAGCTGCACCCGGCGGTATTTCTCGCTCTGGCGGCTGTCGCCGGCATCGTATTCCGTCTCGGCGGCGTCTGAATGGTAAACATAATTCAATTTACATAATAATTAATTTGACCCCCGGCAAGGAGAACCGTATGGAACGAACGATTTCCGCCGAGCGGGTGGAAGACATTCTGAATGTTTTCGGCTCGTTCGACCAGAACCTGCATATCATTGAAAAAGAATGGAATGTCCGCGTCACGGACCGCGACGCCGAACTGAAGATCACCGGCGAACCGGAGGATGTGGTGTCGGCGGAAAAAGCGGTGCAGAGCCTTCTGACGCTGGCTGCGCGCGGTGAGACCGTGGACGAGCAGCGCGTGCGCTATGTCATCGGCATGGTGCGCTCCGGGCAGGAGGATCAGATCCGCGAGCTCGACAGCGGCGTTGTGTGCATCACGGCGAAAGGCCGCCCCGTAAAGCCGAAAACGCTCGGCCAGAAGGCGTATGTGAACGCCATCCGCAGCAACACCGTAACGCTCGGCATCGGCCCCGCCGGCACGGGCAAAACATACCTCGCCGTGGCGGCGGCTGTGGCGGCGTTCCGCGAGAAGAGCGTCAACCGCATCATCCTCACGCGTCCCGCCGTGGAAGCGGGGGAGAGGCTCGGCTTCCTCCCGGGCGACCTGCAGAGCAAGGTCGACCCGTACCTCCGCCCGCTGTACGATGCGCTCTTCGACATGCTCGGCTCGGAGACCTACAACACCTACCTCGAAAAAGGCAATATCGAGGTCGCACCGCTTGCCTACATGCGCGGCCGCACGCTCGACGACAGCTTCATCATCCTCGACGAGGCACAGAACACCTCCCGCGAGCAGATGAAAATGTTCCTCACCCGCCTCGGCTTCAACAGCAAAATGGTCATCACCGGCGATGTGACGCAGATCGACCTGCCGCCCGACAAGATGTCCGGCCTGAAAGAAGCCATGAACGTGCTCGACGGCGTGGAGGACATTGCCATCTGCCGCTTCACCGGCGCCGATGTCGTGCGCCACGCGCTCGTGCAGCAGATCATCGCCGCTTACGAAAAGCACGACAAAGAGCTCTCCGCTGCGGAAAAGAAACCCGCGCCGCGCCGCGAGACGAACGGCTACAATAACTTCAACAGGAGAAAATAAAAGCCATGCAGCACAAAATATACATTTACCGCGCCAAGCGCGGCCTCGGCCACCCGGAAACGGCGAACCTTGTGAAAAAGGCCGCCGCCGCAGCGCTCAAAGCCGAGGGCATCGATGAGCCGTGCGAGATCGGCGTCACGCTCACGGACGATGCGGGCATCCACATCATCAACCGCGAAAACCGCGGCGTAGACCGCCCGACCGATGTGCTCTCGTTCCCCATCGACGAGCCGGACTACGACACCGGCTGCCGCTATCTCGGCGACATGGTGCTCTCTCTGGAGCACGCCGAAGCGCAGGGCGAGGAATACGGCGGCGGCTACACGCACGAAGTGCAGTACCTGACCGTCCACTCCGTACTGCACCTGCTGGGCTACGACCACCTCGACGAGGGCGAGCAAAAAGCGAAAATGCGCGCAAGAGAAAAAGCCATCATGAAGGAGCTCGGATATGATTTCTAAAACAGCCATGATCACCATCTGCGGACGCCCCAACGTCGGCAAATCCACCCTGACGAACACCTTCGCCGGGGAGAAGATCGCCATCGTATCGGATAAACCGCAGACCACGCGCAACCGCATCACCGCCGTGTGCCAGCGCGGCGAGACGCAGTTCGTTTTCCTCGATACGCCGGGCTTCCATAAACCGCGCACGCGCCTCGGCGACTACATGGTCAATGTCGTGCGGCAGAGCGTGGCGGATGTGGATGCCGTGGTGCTCGTCGTAGAGCCGGTCGCGACGGTCGGCATCCAGGAGCGCGAGCTCATCAACAGCATCAAAGCGGCCAAGTGCCCCGCCGTGCTCGCCATCAACAAGATCGACACCGTGGAGCCGGAACGCCTGCTCTCGGTCATCGCGCTCTACAGCGCCGAGTATCCGTTCGAAGCCATCGTCCCCATCTCCGCGAAAACCGGCGACGGCGTGGAGGATCTGCTCGCGGAGCTCGATAAATTCTCCATGGAGTCCCCGGCCCTTTTCCCGGAGGGCGTCACGACCGACCAGCCGGAAAAGCAGGTCTGCGCCGAGCTTATCCGCGAGAAGCTCCTCTTGAATCTCGAGCGCGAAGTGCCGCACGGCACAGCCGTGGAGATCACCCGCTTCTCCGAACGCGATGACGGCATCATCGATCTCGAGGCGACCATCTACTGCGAAAAGGCGAGCCACAAAGGCATCATCATCGGCAAGCACGGCTCCATGCTCAAGAAGATCGGCGAAGACGCCCGCAAGGATATCGAGGAGTTCATGGGCACCAAGGTTTTCCTGCAGACCTGGGTCAAGGTGAAGGAAAACTGGCGCGACTCCAATGCGCTCCTGCACAACTTCGGCTTCACCGATGATTAATTCATAATGTACATCAACGGACGGAAGATGGGTGACCTCTTCCGTCTGCATGCATGAGGTTAACATAATGTATAAGACCCTGCACGGACTGGTGCTGCGCGAGGTAAAGTATAAAGAGTCGAGCAAGATCCTCACCATCCTCACCGAGGAGGAGGGGAAGATCACCGCCGAGGCCAAGGGCGCGCTGCGCAAAGGCTCCAAATGCTCGGCGGCCTCGCAGGTGCTCACATGGTCGGACCTCACGGTTTTCGAAAACCGGGGGCGCTATACGCTGACCGAGGGGAGCGTGCTCGAGGACTTCGCCGCGCTGCGGAGCGACCTTGCGGATTATGCGCTCGGCTGCTACATGGCGGAGCTTCTGGAAGCGGTGTCCGATGAGGACAGCCACAGCACGGCGCTGCTGCATCTCGGGCTTAATTCCCTCTTTGCCCTCTCCCGAAAGCTCTACCCGGCGCGCCATATCAAAGCGGTCTTTGAGCTGCGCCTCATGTGTCTCGCAGGCTTCACGCCGCAGCTGGAGCGCTGCTCGGACTGCGGCTCCCGCACGCCGGAGGACCCGCGCCTGAGCCTGTACGGCGGCACCGTCCACTGCACCGGCTGCAAGCCCGGCACCCCGGGAAAATCCCTGCCGCTCTGCAATGCGTCGCTCGCGGCCATGCGCCATGTCTGCTCGGCAGGGGAGAAGAAGATCTTCTCCTTCACGCTCGACGAAGCCTCCGACGCCCGTTTCGCCGCCGCCTGCGAGGAATACGCCCTCGCCCAGCTCGACCGCGGCTTCGGCACGCTCGACTACTACAAGTCGGTCGAGAATAAGTAGACGATAATAATTTTATGTAAATCAAATTACGGTAAATTAAATTATTATAAATAAATTATGTCTACAACATTGCGTTAACTGAATTATGAAAACAATATTATGACAACTAAATTATGTTTGTAATATTATAGAAATTAATTTATGTTAACAAAGTTATTGTAAACCGAATTACGGTAAACAAATCATTTCGGAGAATTCTATGGATCTACTGGAAAAATCAAGAAATACCCTCGAACTGCCGGCGGTACTCGAAATGCTCGCAGGCGAGGCCGTCTCGGAACCGGCCAAAGAGGCGGCTCTGGCCGTCACGCCGAGCACGCACCGCGCGGAGGTCGAGCGCCTTCTGGCGGAGACCTCGGCGGCGAAGGACATGATGGTCTATAAGGGCAGTCCCTCACTCTCCGGTCTGCGCGACGTGCGCGGTTCGCTCGCCCGCGCCGATATGGGCGGCATCCTCAACCCGCGCGAGCTTCTGGAGATCGCGGGCGTGCTGCAAAGTGCGCGCGCCGTGCGCTCCTACGGCATGAGCGCCGAGAAGCAGACCTGCATCGATCACCTTTTCCAAATGCTGCAGACGAACCGCTTCTTAGAGGACAAGATCGTCAACTCCATTCCGAGCGAGGACGAGATCGCCGACAGCGCGAGCAGCGAGCTGGCGGACATCCGCCGCAAAATGCGCGCCGCCGCCGCGCGTGTGCGGGAGAGCCTGCAGAAGATCATATCCGCGCCGTCCATGGCGAAATTCCTGCAGGACCCCATCATCACCACGCGCTCGGACCGCTATGTTGTCCCGGTCAAAGCCGAGTGCAAGGGCTCCGTGCCCGGCCTCGTGCACGATGTATCGTCCTCGGGCGCCACGCTGTTCGTGGAGCCGATGGCGGCCGTGAAAGCAAATAACGAGATCCGCGAGCTGAAAGCCAAGGAAAAAGCGGAGATCGAGCGCATACTGGCCGAGCTCTCCGCCGAATGCGCCGCCCACCGCGAGGATATTGACGCGGACTTCTCCGCACTTGTGCGGCTCGATGTCATTTTCGCCCGCGCCAAACTCAGCTTCAAGCTCAACGCCGGCGCACCGGAGCTCTCCGAGCGCGGCGTGCGTCTGCGCCGGGCGCGCCACCCGCTGCTCGACAAGGACAAAGCCGTCCCCATCGATGTGGAGCTCGGCGAGGACTACGATACACTTGTCATCACCGGCCCCAACACCGGCGGCAAGACCGTCACGATGAAAACGATCGGCCTCCTGTGCCTCATGGCGCAGTGCGGCCTGCACATTCCCGCGGCCGAAGGCAGCTGCGTGCCGGTATTCGAGAAGATCCTCGCGGACATCGGCGACGAGCAGAGCATCGAGCAGTCGCTCTCCACCTTCTCCTCGCACATGGTCAACACCGTCGGCATCCTCTCCGAGTGCGGCGAGGGCTCACTCCTGCTCTTCGATGAGCTCGGCGCCGGCACCGACCCCGTAGAGGGCGCGGCGCTCGCCGTGTCCATTCTGGAGAGCGCCCGCGCGAAGGGCTGCATCATCGGCGCGACCACGCACTATGCGGAGCTCAAGGTCTACGCCACGAACACCCCCGGTGTCATGAACGCCTCGTGCGAATTCGATGTGGATACCCTGCGCCCGACCTACCGTCTGCTCCTCGGCATCCCCGGCAAGTCGAACGCCTTCGCCATCTCCCGCCGCCTCGGCCTGCCCGAGGAGATCATCGAAGACGCACGCAGCCGCGTCGGCATTTCGAGCGCAAAGTTCGAGGAGACCATCGCCAAACTCGAGCAGACCCGCCAGATCCTCGACCGCGAACGCGCCGAAACGGCCAAACAGCTCCGTCAGGCGGAGGAGGAGCGCAAAAAGGCGGCGCAGATCCGCGCCGAGCTCGAGGTGCGCCTCGAAAAATCGGAACAGAAAGCGCGCCGCGAAGCCGAACGCATCCTCGCCGATGCCCGTTCCGTGGCCGAGAGCACCTTCCGTGAGCTCGATGCCATGCGCAGTGCGAAAAATGCGGAGGCCGACCACCGGAGCGTGAACGAAGCGCGCGCCGAAATGCGCCGCAAGCTCAACGAATCCAAGGATGCGCTCCGCAAGGACGAGCCCGCGCCCGAGGAGAAAAAGTCCGTCCGCGCCGTGCGCGAGGGAGATGTGGTGCAGATCCGCTCCATGGGCGTGAAAGCGACCGTCCTCTCCGTATCCGCCGACCGCACGCTCACGCTGCAGGCGGGTATCCTGCAGATCACGGCGCGCGAGGACGAGGTGCTGCTCCTCGAAAACGAGAAGCCCGCCGTCAAGACCGCACCGGAAACGCGCGGCATCACACTGCGCGACAGCTCCACGCCGTCCGAGCTCGACATCCGCGGCATGGAGACCATCGAAGCGATCCCCATCGTGGAGCGCTACATCGACTCCGCCTCGCAGTCGCGCCTCGAGACCGTCACGATCATCCACGGCAAGGGGACCGGCGCGCTCCGCGCCGCCGTGCAGCAGAGCCTTCGCCGAAATAAACAGGTCAAGTCCTTCCGCCTCGGACGCTACGGCGAGGGCGAGACCGGCGTAACCGTTGTCGAATTGAAATAATCGCGGGCGGATGCAGCGATTTTTGATGTACATATTACCGAAAGACACGAAAAACGGTTGACGAATACCGCACACTTTGTTAAAATAGACCCAAGCAATAGGTATCCAAAACAATTTTCCCGCAAGGGAAAAAACGAATTCTAATAGGATAGGGAGCGGCGAATATGGTCAGCAAAGAAGTAGTCATCAGCAATCAGGTGGGCCTGCACGCAAGACCGGCAACTTTCTTTATTCAGAAGGCAAATGAGTTCAAGTGCAGCATCTGGGTGGAGAAGGACGAGCGCCGTGTCAACGCCAAGTCTCTTCTCGGCGTACTGTCTCTGGGCATCGTGAAGGGCACCTCCATCACCATTATCGCAGACGGTTCGGACGAAGAGGAAGCGGTAGCCGCACTGTGCGCGCTGATCGCCTCGGACTTCGCAGAGTGATCTGCCGGAAGCAAAAAAAGGACAAGGGCGTGTTTTTAACACGCCCTTGCTTTTGCATACGGAGAAAACCATGACCAAGATCGAGGAGCTGCGCGAAAAAGCCAACCGCCTGCCGCTGCTGCCGGGCGTGTACATCATGCTCGACGCCTCCGGCGAGGTCATCTATGTCGGCAAAGCCAAGGCACTCAAAAACCGCGTGACGAGCTATTTCCGCGGCGACCATCTCCCGAAAGTCGCGGCGATGGTCTCGCATGTGAATGACTTCAATGTCATCATTGCCGAGACGGAGTTCGAAGCGCTCGTGCTCGAAAACTCCCTCATCAAGCGCCACAAACCGCACTACAACATTCTCCTCAAGGACGACAAGGGCTATCCCTTCGTTCGGCTGAACCTGCATACATCCTACCCGAGCTTCTCGCTCGCCAACCGCGCAGCGCAGGACGGTGCCAAATACTTCGGCCCGTACGGCAGCCGCGGTCAGACGAAATCGGTCATCGACACACTTTCCAAAGCACTCGGCCTTCCCACATGCCGGAAAGTCTTCCCGCGCGACATCGGCAAAGACCGCCCGTGCCTTCAGTACCAGATGGGCGCGTGCCGCGGCTGGTGCCGGGGCGAACCGGACGCAGCGGAATACCGCAGAACCATCGACGAAGCTGTCGACATCCTCGAAGGGCGCACCGGTGAGCTTGTAAAAAAAATCGAAGAGCAGATGACCGCTGCCGCAGAAAACCTGCGCTTTGAAGAGGCCGCGCGGCTGCGCGACCGCATGCGCGCCGTGTCGACGCTCGAAAACCGCCAGCGCGTCATCGCCGCTGCCCGCGCCGACACCGACGCCGTAGGCTTCGCGCGCGGTGCCAAAAGCTGCTTTTCCGTGCTGCACTACACGAACGGCGACCTCTCCGGCAAGGACGCGTCGCTCTTCGATGATCCCACCGAAACCGACGGGGAAGCTCTGTCGGCCCTGCTGAGACAATATTATGTTAACCGTTCGGCACTGCCGAAATGCATTCTCCTGCCGTTCGAGCCGGAGGACCGCGAGGACATCGAGCACTGGCTCACGGATCTCGCGGGGCATCGCGTCTATCTCGAAGTGCCGCAGCGCGGCGACCGCGCAAAGTTCGCCGAGAAAGCGGCGGTGAACGCCCGTGAGGAGATCCTCCGCTCCACTACCGCCGAGCAGCGGCGCGGCAAAACGCTCCAATGGCTGCAGGAAGCCCTGCAGCTCAAGGACTATCCACGCCGCATCGAAGCCTACGATATTTCCAATACCGGCAGCACCGGCATCGTTGCGTCCATGACGGTGCATGTGGACGGCAAGCCGCTCAAGCGCGACTACCGCAAGTTCCGCATCCGCAGCACCGAAACGCCCGATGACTACGCCTCCATGCGCGAGGTGATCGAGCGCCGCTTCACGCACTATCTCGAGGAGGACGGCAAATTCTCCGCCCGCCCGGATGTGCTCTTCATCGACGGCGGCACGGAGCACGCGAGATCCGCGTGCGCTTCGCTCGAAGCGCTCGGCCTTACGATCCCGGTGTTCGGCATGGTCAAGGACGACCGCCACCGCACGCGCGCCCTCGTCACGCCCGAGGGGCAGGAGATCGGCATTCAGTCCAATCCCGCCGCCTTCGCCCTCGTCGGGCGCATTCAGGAGGAAACGCACCGCTTTGCCATCGAGTACCACCGTTCGCTGCGCGACAGCGTGCGCGGCTCCGTGCTCGACAAGATCCCCGGCGTGGGGGAGAAGCGGCGCAGCGAATTGCTCAAATCGTTCGGCTCGGTGCGCGCCATACGCGAAGCATCGGCCGAAGAACTGTCGAAGGTCGTGCCGAAGAACACGGCCCGCGCCGTATACGATTATTTTCACGGAAGTGAGGAAGAAAAATCATGCGAGTGATCACCGGCACCTGCCGCGGACGCCGCCTTCTGGAGCCCGCCGGCATGGAAGTGCGTCCCACCACCGACCAGGTGAAGGAAGCCCTTTTCAATATTATCCAGTTTGACATCGAAGGCCGCAAGGTGCTCGACCTCTTTGCCGGCACCGGTCAGCTCGGCATCGAGGCGCTCTCCCGCGGCGCCGCGGAGTGCGTTTTCGTTGACAGCTCGCGCGATTCCGTGCGCCTTGTGCAGGAAAACCTCCGCCGCTGCGCTCTTACGGCGCGCGTGCTGCAGTGCGATGCCCTCGGCATCCTGAAATCCGGCGAAAAATTCGACCTCATTTTCCTCGACCCGCCCTACGGCACCGGACTCGATGCCAAAGCGATGGAAGAGATCAAAGAATTTGACATCCTCTCCCACGGTGGTATAATGGTAGTTGAGACCCGGCCGGAAACGGTGCTGCCGGAAATGCCCGCAGAATACGGCACCACGCGCACCTACCGCTACGGGAAGATCAAATTAACGGTTATAACGAGAGGGAATGACTGATGCAGACGGCAATTTATCCGGGCAGCTTTGACCCGATCACCATCGGCCACATGGACATGATCCGCCGCGCGTCGAAAATGTTTGACCGCGTCGTGGTGTGCATTGTGGTCAACCCCGCGAAGCACCCCTCCTTCACGGTCGAGGAGCGTCTCGACCAGGTAAAGCGCGTGACAGCGTCCATCCCCAATGTCTCCGTGGACACATGGACGGGCCTCCTCGTGGACTACGCCGCCAAATATGAGAATCCCATCGTCGTGCGCGGCCTGCGCGCTCTTTCGGATTTCGAGTACGAGTTCATGATGTCGCTCACCAACAAAAAGCTCTACCCGAAGATGGAGACCATGTTCCTGGCGTCCGATGAGCGGTACATGTACCTCAGCTCCACCACCGTCCGCGAGATCGCAAGCTACGGCGGCGATATTTCCGGCTTTGTCCCCGCAGAGATCCTGGATGAACTTATGAAAAAACTTGACCGGAGGAATTGAACCATGGAAAACCACGCACTGGATATCATCGATATGCTCTACAATATGATCGCGGAGGCATGGGGCGTTCCTCTGGGAAACGACAAGTGCATCGTCGAACGCGACAAAGCCCTCAACCTCCTCGATGACCTGAAAGCCACGCTCCCGATGGAGCTGAGCGAGGCACGCCGCCTTGTCAACGCGCGCGATGAATTTGTCGCGAACGCCAAGCAGGAAGCGGAGAATATCCGCTCCGCCGCACAGAAGGAAGCCGACGCAATGCTCGATCAGGAGAATGTCTTCAAAGAGGCGCAGAGCCGTGCGGAAGCCAAGCTCAAGGAAACCGACGAAAAATGCCGCGCCACCGAGCGCGCCGCAAGTGCCTTCCTCGATGATGCGCTCCGCCAGACGGAAGAGGGCATTGCCAAAGCACTCGAAGAAGTCCGTCAGAAACGCACCCAGTTCCGCGCCGCCTATACTCCCGAACAGGAAGGCAAGGCCGATGTTACGCTGCAGGATGTCGAGGACAGCGACTTTCTCGATCAGTAAACATCAAATTATCCCGTAAGGCGATTTTCCGCCGGAAAACCGTAACCATTTGTCAATTAATCGAAAGCTCCGCCGTGACGCACTATATTTTGCGCCGCGGCGGAGCTTTTTGCACCGTTTTTTCCGATATATAGATGCATGTAAAGAAAACCGCCGTTTTTTCGGCGGATTTGCACACTTGCTTTTTTGGCGCTCGGCTTTTATAATAGAGCCACATAGTGGGGAAGAGTGGGGGAAAGTGTACCAAACTCCCACGAAAGCCGAAAGGAGGCGTCCGACATGACAGGAGAATATATGCACACGCTCGACACGAAGGGACGCCTGGCCGTGCCCGCCCGCCTTCGCGAGGAACTGGGGAATGTTTTTTATGTGACGCTCTCCATGGACAAATGCCTCTCGGCCTACAGCGCCGAAAACTGGCAGCGCTTCTCCGATAAGGTGGACGCCATGCCCTATGTAAAGCAGCGCAAAATGCGTCCGCTCTTTGCCTTCGCCGCGCGCTGCGAAGCCGATGCGCAGGGGCGCATCCTTCTGCCGCAGACGCTCCGCGAGTATGCGGGCCTTGAAAAGGACGTGACTGTCGTCGGCTGCAACAACCATGCCGAGCTTTGGGACACCGCACGGTGGAAAGAGATCCACGATGCGGAAATGACCCCGGAAAACATCGCTTCCGTGATGGAAGAATTGGAGTTCTGATATGGCGGAGCATAAAAGCGTACTGCTGCACGAGTGCATCGAAAACCTGAATATCCGCCCGGACGGCATCTATGTCGACGGCACGCTCGGCCTCGGCGGCCACTCGATGGAGATCGTCAAGCGCCTGACCACCGGACGGCTCATCGCCATCGATCAGGATGAGACGGCCATCGAACGCTCGAAAGAGCGCCTCGCCCCGTGGAGCGAGCGCATCACATTCGTACACGGCAACTTCCGCGACCTCGGCAATATCCTCGATTCTCTCGGCATCGAGAGCGTGAACGGCATGCTCTTCGATCTCGGCGTTTCCTCGCCGCAGCTCGATGAAGCCGAGCGCGGCTTCTCCTATATGGCCGACGCGCCGCTCGATATGCGCATGGATCAGACCGCACCCGTGACGGCATGGACGGTCGTAAACACCTGGCCGGAGCGGGAACTTGTGCGCATCCTGCGCGACTACGGCGAGGAACGCTACGCCTCGCGCATTGCTGCCAACATCGTCCGCGCACGGGAGAAAAAGCCGATCGAAACCACGCTGGAACTCGTGGACATCATCAAGAGCGCAATGCCCGGCGCGGCGCTCCGCGAAAAGCAGCACCCCGCCAAGCGCAGCTTTCAGGCCATCCGCATCGCCGTGAACGACGAGCTCGATGCCGAGCGCGAAATGCTGCTCACCGCCATGAGCCGTCTCGCTCCGGGAGGAAGACTGTGCGTCATCAGCTTCCACTCGCTCGAGGACCGCATCGTGAAGACTGCCATCCGCGAGCGCGAGGACGGCTGCACCTGCCCGCGCGACTTTCCCGTATGCGTGTGCGGCTTCGTGCAGACCATGAAGACCGTCACCAAACCCATCACCGCCTCGGAAGAAGAACTCGAGGAAAACCCGCGCGCACGAAGCGCCCGGCTTCGCGTCGCCGAACGAATCTGACTGTCTCGATCAAAGGGGGAACAACGCCGTGAACAGCGCATCATCCGAACAGAAAACCGCGGTCTTTGCTCCCGTATCGGGGAGCCGTGAGACCCGCAGCTACCCCGTCATGGACGAGGATACGCGCGAGCTGCCGCTCATCGCCGACCGCTTTGCGGGACGCTACTGGGACGGACGCGCCGAAGAGCCGAAGGCGAAAAAGCCGCGCCGCCGCAGCCGTGCGCTCTCGACGATCGCCGCCGTGCTGGCGGCCGCCATGCTGTTTTTCGGTCTCCTTTTCATTGCGGGACTCGATCAGTCCGCCGCAGCCGACACGCCGACGGCGGAGACCGCCGCCGAGATGAGCGCGGAGGGCGCCGACAGCATCACGGTGCTCCATGCCCGCCGCGGCCGGGGTCTGGAAACCGCGTGGGAAACGCTCGTAGGAACGCTTCGCGGAGGGTTCTGACCGGCACACCCAACGCAAAACAGTGAGGAAACACAATGAAACTTTCGGAAATCTTAAAAGATATCAACATTCTCTCGGACACTGCGTCCGACGATACGGAGATCACGGGCATCTGCTACGATTCCCGCAGCGTGAAGCGCGGGGATCTCTTTGTCGCCGTGCGCGGCTTTGAGTCCGACGGACACAAATATATCCCCATGGCGGCGGAAAAAGGCTGCGCCGCCGTACTGTGCGAGGAAGCGCCATCGGTCGATGTGCCGTATATCCTCACCGACGACAGCCGCCTCGGCCTCGCGCTTGCCGCCAAAAACTTTTACCGCGACCCGAGCCGCGACATGAAGGTCATCGGCATCACGGGCACGAACGGCAAGACCACCACGACCATTCTCGTCAAGCAGATCCTCGAAAAGACGCTCGGCGCCAAGGTCGGCCTCATCGGCAGCATCTCGAATATGATCGGCGATGAGGAATTCCATTCCGAGCACACCACGCCGGAATCGAGCGACCTGCAGGCCCTCTTCCGTCAAATGGCGGACAGCGGCTGCACCCACTGCGTGATGGAGGTATCCTCCCACTCACTGGTGCTCCACCGCGTGGCCGGCGTACATTTCGCGGTCGGCCTCTTTACCAATCTCACGCAGGATCACCTCGACTTCCACGGCACGATGGAGGAGTATGCCCGCGCCAAATCGCTCCTTTTCCCCATGTGCGAAAAGGCGGCGGCCAATGCGGACGACGAGTGGACGGATACGATCCTCAAGGACGCTCCGCAGCCTGTGTATCTCTTCTCCGCCAAGCGCGATGATGCGTCGCTCACGGCGCGGGACATCCGTCTGGCTCCCTCGGGCGTGCGCTTCTGCGCGCTGGAGCAGGGTGAGCTCGTTCGTGTGAAGACCACGCTCCCGGGACAGTTTTCCGTATACAATGCCCTCGCGGCCATCTCCTGCGCGCGCCTTCTGGGCGTCTCGCTCGCCGATGCCGCAGCGGCTCTTGAAACGGCGCACGGCGCGAAGGGCCGCGTAGAGCCCGTGCCGACGGACGGCGACTACAGCATCTTCATCGACTACGCCGTCACGCCCGACGCCATCGAAAATGTTCTCACCACGCTGCGCGGCATTGCGCCGAAGCGGCTCGTCATGCTCTTCGGCTGCGGCGGCGACCGCGACCGCAAGAAGCGCCCCATCATGGGCAAGATCGCCGCGGACATCGCGGACTTCGTCATCGTCACGAGCGACAACCCGCGCACCGAGGAGCCGATGAGCATCATCGAGGAGATCCTCCCCGGCGTAAAAGAGGGAAAAGCCCCCTATGAGGTCATCTGTGACCGCCCGACCGCCATCCGCTGGGCCATTGACCACCATGAGCCGGAAGATGTGATCCTCCTGTGCGGCAAAGGCCACGAGGACTACCAGATCATCGGCCATGAGAAGATCCACATGGACGAGCGGGAGATCGTGGCGGACTATCTCGCCGAACGGGCGAAGCGCGCATAAGAGAGAAAGGCACGGAAAAAAGCATGACTATGAAGCTGATCATGGCGCTCGTCGTCGGATTCTGTCTGTCGAGTGCCATCGGCGCGGTACTTGTACCGTACCTGCGGAAGATCAAGGCGGGACAGAAGATCCGCGAGGACGGCCCCACCTGGCATATGAGCAAAACCGGCACCCCGACGATGGGCGGACTGATGTTCATCGCCGCCATCGCGATCGTCTGCCTGACGGTCGGATACAGCTGCATGGCGGAAGGCCAGTGGAGCCACATATTCGTTCTGGTGTTCGGCCTCGTGTTCGGGGCCATCGGCTTTCTCGATGACTACGAAAAGCTGCGCCACAAGCAGAACCTCGGCCTGAGTGCAAAGATGAAATTCCTCCTGCAGCTCATCGCGGCCGTGGCGTTCCTCCTGCTTCTGCGCTTCACCGGCTATCTCAGCACGGACCTCTATATCCCGTTCTGGAACAAGTCCATCGCCGTAGCGGAGCCGCTCTATTTTGCCTTCGCCGCCTTCGTCATCGTCGGCACGGTCAACGCCGTGAACATCACCGACGGCATCGACGGCCTCGCGGCCGGCACATGCATCCCGGTGTTCCTGTGCTTCACGGCCATCGTGTTCTGCTGGGGCAAGGACTTCCTGCCGCAGGGCATATTCGCGAGCGGCATGGTCGGCGCCCTGCTCGGATTCCTCGTGTATAACTTTAACCCCGCCCGCGTTTTCATGGGCGACACCGGCTCCCTGTTCCTCGGCGGATGCATCTCGGGACTCGCGTTCGCGCTCGATATGCCGCTCATCCTCATCCCGCTGTGCATCATGCCCATCATCGAGACGCTCTCGGACATCATCCAGGTCGCCTACTTCAAAGCCACCCACGGCAAACGCATCTTCAAAATGGCCCCCTTCCACCACCACCTCGAAATGGGCGGCTGGACCGGCCACAAATGGAAAGAAAAACAGATCTTCGCCCTCTTCACCGGCATAACCCTCCTGATGGCCATCCTCTCCCTCCT
>CAZKGZ010000015.1:0-15915 GCA_964552365.1 uncultured Oscillospiraceae bacterium
TGTCGAGCGAGCCGTAGCTGCCGTCGCGCAGCTCGTAGAACTCATAGTCCACGACAGCCCGCGCGGTGTGGCCGATGACGGCGTAATAGTCTGCGCCGGTGATGCCGGAATATTTCTGCATGCCGACGATCTGCGAGTGGCCGATGAAGCAGGCATCGTCAAACCAGTCGTCGCCGACGGCATCGCTCTCTTCCATCGTGGAAACGGGGAGCCCGGTCAGAACATCGCTGCCGGAGCCGAAGAAGCGGAGCAGGATCTCCTCGCCGTTCGCGAGCGTGACGGTATCATTATAATGAAAATAGCCGTCCGTCCCTTCGATCATCACGCCTGCGCGCTGGATCGTGAAGGCCGCGGTCTGCGCCTCCGAGGTCATCAGCCCGCCGTCGAGCAGCGTCACCCACGCATTGATGGCGGGGAGGGAAATGCCGCAGGCGTTGGCCGTGCGGTAGAGCGTGACGAGCAGCGTCTGCCGTGTCACGGCCGTGTCCGGAGAGAAAGCGCCGGTGCCGTCCGAGGGGAGCAGATTCTTGTTCTGCGCCCATGCGGCTCCCTCGGCGTACCACGCCGAAGCGTCGACATCGGTCGGCATGGCACCGACATCCTCCGCACTGCCGTACACCCGATAGAGGATGCCCGCGAGCATGCCGCGCGTCATTGCCGCGCTCACGCCGCCGGATTCCGCATCGCGGAAGATCTCGCGATATTCAATCATGGAGGCACTCTCGCAGTATTCGGAGGTGCGCAGGTTTGGCTCGTCCGTATCGTCCGCGCAGACCGGGACGCAAAGGGCAAACAAAAGGACAAAACATAAAAACCAAGCGGCAAAACGCTTCATACAGGATCCAGCTTTCTACGGAACAAAAGAATTTCGGCGGATTTGCGGTTGCAAACATCGCCAAATATGGTATAGTATACTAATGCATTATAATATCACTCCGCCATACTTCCGTCAAGGAAGCGCGGCGGCAAATTTATGACGCCGGAAAATTCCGGCAGATGGAGCAGCTTTGAAAAAATCGGATTTTTACTATGACCTCCCGCAGGAACTCATCGCGCAGACGCCGCTCGAGCGGCGCGACTCCTCGCGTCTGCTTACGCTCGACAAGGTGACCGGCGCAACAGAGCACCACATTTTCCGCGACCTGCCGGACTTCCTCAACGAGGGCGACTGCCTCGTGATGAACGACTCGCGCGTCATTCCGGCGCGCCTCTTCGGCACACGCCCGACCGGCGGCAGCGTGGAAGTCGTCCTTCTGCGCGACCTCGGCGGCGGAGAGTGGGAATGCCTCACCCGTCCGGGACGCAAAACGCAGCCCGGCACGCACCTTACCTTCGGCGAAGGCGAGCTTACCGCCGATGTCGTCCGCGCCGAAGCGGACGGAAATAAGATCCTCCATTTTAATTATGAAGGCATCTTTATGGAGCTCCTTGACAAGCTCGGAAAAATGCCGCTCCCGCCGTACATCAAGGCGGAGCTGCAGGACAAGGAGCGCTATCAGACTGTCTATTCCCGCGACCCCGGTTCCGCGGCGGCACCGACGGCGGGATTGCACTTCACGCCGGAGCTTCTGCAGCAGATCGCCGACAAAGGCGTATCTCTTGCGTATGTCACGCTGCATGTCGGTCTCGGCACGTTCCGCCCGGTCAAGGAGGAGAACATCGAGGATCACCCGATGCACTCCGAATTCTGCATCGTGAATCAGGAGACCGCCGACATCGTAAACCGCACGCACGCAAACGGCAAGCGCGTCGTCTCCGTCGGCACGACCTCCTGCCGCACGCTCGAGAGCTTCACCGGCGAGGACGGCATCCTGCAGGCGAAAAGCGGCTGGACGGATATTTTCATCTATCCCGGCTATCAATTCAAATGCATTGACGCGCTCGTTACAAACTTCCACCTTCCGGAGAGCACGCTCATCATGCTCGTATCCGCGCTCGCAGGCCGGGAAAATGTGCTCCGCGCCTACGAGGAAGCCGTGCGCGAGCGCTACCGCTTCTTCTCCTTCGGCGACGCGATGTTTATACATTAATAAATAGGAGCATACGAATGTACAAAAGGATCAAACTCGAAGGCCACGCACGGCGGGGCGAATACACCACACCGCACGGCACGGTGCAGACGCCGGTCTTCATGAATGTCGGCACACAGGCTGCCATCAAAGGCGGACTTTCCGCCGACGACCTGCACGAGATCGGCTGTCAGGTCGAGCTCTCCAACACCTACCACCTGCATGTGCGCCCGAGCGACACGCTCATCCGCGACATGGGCGGGCTCCACAAGTTCATGGGCTGGGACGGCCCTATTCTCACGGACAGCGGCGGCTTCCAGATCTTCTCCCTCGCGAAGCTGCGCAAGATCAAGGAAGAGGGCGTGTACTTCAACTCCCATGTGGACGGACGCCATATTTTCATGGGTCCCGAAGAGAGCATGCGTATTCAGGCCAATCTCGGCTCGGACATCGCCATGGCGTTCGATGAGTGTGTCGGCATCCCCGCGCCGCGGGAGTACTGCGAAGCCTCGTGTGCGCGCACGGTGCGCTGGCTCGCCCGATGCAAGGAAGCGCTCACGCAGTATACCTCCGAGGACGGCGCGGTCAACCCGGGCCAGGTCCTGTGGGGCATCAATCAGGGCGCCGTATACCACGACCTTCGCATCCGCCATATGCAGCAGATCGCCGAGCTCGACCTGCCCGGCTACGCCATCGGCGGGCTCGCGGTAGGGGAGACGGCACAGGAAATGTACGACACCATCTCCGCGGTGGAGGAATATATGCCGCAGGACAAGCCGCGCTACCTCATGGGCGTCGGCACGCCCGGCAACATCATCGAAGGCGTATACCGCGGCGTGGACTTCTTTGACTGCGTCATGCCTGCGCGCAACGGCCGCCACGGCCATCTCTACACCTGGGAAGGCGTCATCAACATCAAAAACGAGAAATACGCGCGCGATGAACGCCCCATCGACCCCGAGTGCCGGTGCCCGGTCTGCCGAAAGTACAGCCGCGCCTATGTGCGCCACCTCATGAAAGCCGAAGAGATCCTCGCGCTGCGCTTCTGCGTGATGCACAACCTTTATTTTTATAACTCGCTTATGGAAAAGATCCGCACGGCGCTCGATGAGGGACGCTACAAGGAGTTCCACGACCGCTATGTGGAAAAGTTGGATAAGCGAATATAAAATTCTTGCTTTTATCGGCAAAAGCATATATAATAATCGGGAATTCTTTATGGAGGGTTAGCCCATGAAAAAACTCTTAGCAACTATTGCCGGCATCGTTTTTGCCATGTTCGCCTTTGCAGGCTGCACAACGACCACGGCCACGACGGACGGCAGCACGGCCGGCAGCTGGTCGAGCATGATCATCATGATCCTCATCATCGTTGTGTTCTATGCGCTGATGATCATCCCCGAGAAGAAGCGCAAGAAAAAAGCCCAGGAAATGCGCGACAGCATCGAAGTCGGCGACAAGATCACGACCATCGGCGGCATGGTGGGCAAGGTTGTCCATGTGACCGACGACAAGATCACCTTCGAGACCGGCGAGGACCGCGTCCGCATCGAGATCACCAAGTGGGCCATTTCCAGCAACGAAGGCAAGGGCGCCAAGAAGGAGACCGTCGATTCCGAGGAATCCATCGAGTCCAAGTGATCGCTTTTCCCCAAAATTGAATTCACCCCCGCGGGAGCCGATACAGCCTCCCGCGGGGGTGTTTCGTTCTCCGACCGGCCTCTTCGGTTGCCTTTTTCCGCGTTCGGTTGCCATAATCGAATTGCGGAAAAAATTATGGTTTGGTAATAATTAACAAAAATTACAAAAAATTGCAATTTTGCGAAAAATAATTTACAAATTGAAATCGACATAAACAGTTAACATAAATGAACGCCCAAAACCCCGATATCTTGGGATTTTCCTCGGAAAAACGCGCAATATGTTGTCGAAAATCTATGATTTTGCGAACTTTATTCCGCAAAGTTCCGCGAACGCCCCGATAATCCGATTGACATAACCTATAGACATAATTGACAAAAATAAATTATCGAAGAAAAAAAGATTGATTACGAAATGATTTTGTTATATAGTGTGATTGTAACAAATTATGTTAATTATTGTTTTATGTTGTTTCTTTTGCTGCGGCCGGGATCCGCACGGAAACGAAATAAAATAGGAATGAGGGCGTTCGTATGGACAACAACACATGCTACGAAAAATATAAGGATTACCTTCAGAATATAAAGAAGGCGTCGAGCAATACCCTCAGCTCCTATTTGCGCGATATCCGCCAGTTCGGAGAGTATCTCGACGAGCACTCGGAGTTCGGCTTTACCGATGCCGACGAGGATACGCTCAACGGCTACATCGCGCACCTGCGCGCCTCGGGCAAGTCGGTCGCCACCGTGTCGCGCTCCATCGCGTCGCTCAAGTCCTTCTATGCGTACCTTCTCCTGAACCGCATCATCAAGGACAACCCGACCGGCAAGCTCGTTCCCGACAAGAGCGAGCAGAAGCTCCCGCAGATCCTCACGAGCCGCGAGGTCGAGCTTCTCCTCGAGCAGCCGGAGTGCACGGACTTCAAGGGCTACCGCGACAAGGCCATGCTCGAGCTCCTCTATGCCACCGGCATTCGCGTGAGCGAGCTCATCTCGCTGAATGTCTCCGATGTGAACCTGACGGCAGGCGCCATCCGCTGCGTGAGCCACGATAAGGAGCGCTACATCCCGATGTACCCCGCCGCCATCCGTGCACTGAGCGAATATATGGAATTCGTCCGTCCGCAGATGCTCGCCGACAAAAACGATCCGTCGCTCTTCGTCAACGTAAACGGTGAGCGCATGTCGCGCCAGGGCTTCTGGAAGATCATCAAGTCCTATCAGGCCAAGGCGCACATCGAAAAGGACATCACGCCGCACACGCTGCGCCACTCTTTCGCCGCACACCTCCTCGAAAACGGCGCGGACATCCGCTCCATTCAGGAAATGCTCGGCCATGCGGACATCAGCTCCACGCAGATCTATTCGCAGCTCGTCAAAAAGCAGCTCAAGGATGTTTACCAGAAATCCCACCCGAGAGCGTAAAGGGAGGTATTTCGATGCAAGGATATCAGAATCTTCAGGAGAAGCTGGACATTAAAATATTGATCCTGTTCGTTCTGCGCCATCTGCCGGATGCCGTGAGCGGCACAACGCTCGCAGACCTCGCTCTCTCGGAAGGCAATGTCGGCTACTTCGAGTATGCCGAGTGCCTCTCGGAGCTGGTCGATTCCGGCCATGTGGAGAAGAACGGCAGCATGTATAAGATCACCGAGCGCGGCAAACAGAACTGCGAGATCGTGGAAACGAGTCTTCCGTTCACGGTGCGCAGCAAGCTCAAGGAGCACTGCTTCCCGGTCGCCGAGGAAATGCGCCGCCGCGCCATGATCGGCGCCTCGCACGAGCTCGACGGCGACACCTGCCGCGTCCATCTCTCGCTTTCCGACGGCCTCGGCGAGATCCTCGATATGCACATCCTCTGTGCCGGCGAGGAGCAGGCCAAAACGCTCGAAGCCAATTTCACCCAGAACGCCGAACAATATTATACCGAAATAATGGAAGTGCTTTTGCGAAATGAAAAAGTTTAAGATCTTCGTCATCAACCCCGGCTCCACATCCACGAAGCTGGCACTTTTCGAGGACGATCATAAGCTCCTCGAAACGAATGTTTTCCACGATGCGTCCGTCCTGCTGCAGTACCCGACGGTAAACTCGCAGCTCCCGTACCGCAAGCAGGTCATTATGGAGTTCCTGAAGGACAACAACATCGACCTCACCGGGGTGGACGCCATCGTCGGCCGCGGCGGCAGCTGCTATCCCGTGTCGAGCGGCGTCTACGCCGTGGACGACAAGCTCATCGAGGACACCGCAGCGGGGAAGGGCGGCATGGAGCATCCCTCCAACCTCGGCGTCCAACTCGCGCGCGAGCTGCAGAAGGAATTCGGCGGACAGATCTTCATGGTCGACCCTCCGTGCGTGGATGAGCTGTGCGACATGGCGCGTATGACCGGCATCGCCGGCGTTCCGCGCCATACCAATATGCACGCGCTGAACCTGCGCGGCGTCGCGATGCATCACGCCAAGACGCTCGGCAAAAAGTACGATGAATGCGACTTCATCGTCTGCCATATCGACGGCGGCATTTCCATTTCGGCGCATCAACACGGCCGCATCATCGACTGCAACGACGCCGCCGGCGGCGACGGCCCGTATACGCCGACCCGCATCGGCTCGGTTTCCGTGGCGGATGTCCTCGAGTATGTCCGCGACAAGGACATCGACGAGGTGAAAAAGCTCTGCACCCGCACGGGCGGCTTTGTGAGCCACTTCGGCACATCCAGCTCCGATGCCGTGCATAAAATGGTCGAGGAGGGCAACAAAAAAGCCATCCGCGTCTGGAACGGCATGAAGTACCAGATCGTAAAGTACATCGGCGCCATGGCGACCGTACTGGCCGGCAAGGTGGACGCCATCATCCTGACGGGCGGCCTTCTCCGCTTTGAGGACATCACCGACACCATCCGCGAACATTGCGGCTGGATCGCTCCCATCGTCACCTATCCGGGCGAAGTGGAGCACGAAGCACTGGCTGCCGGCGCGCTCCGCGTCCTGCGCGGGGAGGAGGAAGCCAAGCATTACACCGGCCGCCCGGTATGGGACGGCTGGCACGACGAAGACTGAGTGGGGAGGAACAGAATATGGCAGTAAAACAAACGGCAGGCCGGGACGCGCTCGGCGAGTTCGCTCCGAAATTTGCGGAGCTCAACGATGATGTGCTCTTCGGCGAGGTTTGGAGCCGCGAGGATAAGCTCTCGCTGCGCGACCGCTCCATCGTCACGGTCGTTGCCCTCATGGCGCAGGGGCTTACGGACGAGAGCATCCGCTATCACCTGATGACGGCAAAGAAGAACGGCATCACCCGGGAGGAGATCGCCGAGATCGTAACGCACGCCGCCTTCTACTGCGGCTGGCCCAAAGCCTGGGCCGTCTTCCGCATGGCCAAAGAGATCTGGACGGACTAATTTCATACTTCAATCGCCGGGCGAAATTCGTCCGGCGATTTTTGCCGCTTGCAATATCAATGCTTTTTCCGATTTTCTCAAAATCGCTCGATATGTTGTGCTTCCATGCGTGTATTTATTTTGTCAAAGTTACGCGGAAAAACTTGATTTATTTCTTGTTATAAGGTATTCTAAAATAGAATTTGTGCGCGTGTGAGGGATGTCGGTTGAATAATATCATGAGAAAAGTTGCGGCGGTCATCGTCGACCGGAGAGTGATCATTCTGGTCGCGTTTCTTGTCGCAGGCGTTTACTGCGGCCTTTCCATTGACCGTGTAAAGGTAAACAGTGACATTACGGCGTTCCTTCCCGCGGAAACGGACACCCGCCGCGGCCTCACCATTATGGAGGAGGAGTTTACCACCTACGCCTCCGCCAATGTTATGATCGCCAACACCACCTATGAGCGCGCTTTGACCATAGCCGATGAGATCGCGGAGATCGACCATGTCACCGGCGTCACGTTCGATAATTCCTCCGCACACTTTGTCGATTCCTCCGCGCTCTTTACGATCTCCTTTGACGGCGATACGGACGATGAAAATGTCATCGCCGCCATGAACGAAGTCCTCTCCCTGACGGCGGACTACGACACCTATACCTCCTCCGAGATCGGCAAGGATCTTTCCGCATCCATCGCCTCGGAAATGCTCGGCGTTCTCATTCTGACCGCTGTCGTTATTGTCGGCGTGCTGCTCTTCACCTCCCGCAGCTACTTCGAGGTCGTCGTCTATTTCGGCGTGTTCGCCATGTCCGCGCTGCTCAATATGGGCACGAACTTCTGGCTCGGCACCATTTCGTCTATCACGAACTCCATCGCAGTCATCATGCAGCTCGCTCTGGCCATTGACTACGCCATCATATTCTCCCACCGCTATCAGGATGAGATCCCGAACTTCCCGACGGAGCGCGAGGCACTCATTGAAGCCCTCGCCAAATCCATTATTGAAATATCCTCTTCGAGCTTAACCACCATCTCGGGTCTTGCGGCCCTGATGCTCATGCAGTTCCGCCTCGGCTATGACCTCGGCCTTGTCCTCTCCAAGGGCATCATCTGCAGCATGATCTCCGTGTTCCTGCTGATGCCGGGACTCATTGCGTTCTCCTTCAAGCCCATGCGCAAGACCGTACACAAAAACCTCGTGCCGGACATTACCGCCTGGGGCCGCTTCCTCATGAAGTCGCGCGTGGTGTTTGTCATTGTCTTTATTATCATCATTCCCTTTGCCATATGGTGCTCGAGCCGCACGGAATACGCCTTTGCCGACAGCAGCATCGATGAGCTCAAGCAGTCGGACAGCCGCGATGCCGCGCGAAAGATCACAAGCACCTTCACCGAGGACACGACCATCGCCGTGCTCGTCCCGAGCGGCAACTACGAAAACGAGAAGATCTTCCTGCAGGAGGCCGCCGGGCTCGAGAACGTGAAGAGCGTCACCGGCCTTGCCAACATCGAGATCAAGGACGGCAAAGTCCTCACGGACTCCTTCACTCCGCGCATGTTCTCGGAGCTTCTCAACATCGACTACGAAGAAGCCCAGCTCCTCTACGCTGCCTACGGCGCGCAGAACAGCCAGTATCAGGCCATATTCGGCAATCAGGAGTCCTACTCCGTGCCGCTCATCGATATGTTCCTCTACCTTTTTGAAAAGGTCGACCAGGGCATCGTGAACCTCGACGAGGATACGCAGGAGACGCTTGACGAGCTCCGCGGTGAGCTCGAGCGCGGCGAAGCACAGCTGCGCGGCGAAAACTGGGACCGCCTGGTCATTCAGGCGAGCGTCCCCGTGGAAGGCGACGAGAGCGTGGCGCTTGTCGATTCGCTGCGCTCGCTTGCCGACGATCTCTACGGCGACGGCAGCTGCCTCGTCATCGGTGATGTCACGAGCGCCAAGGAGCTCGCCGATACTTACAACGGCGACTCCATGCTCATTAACTTCCTCACCATCGGCTTTGTCTACATCATTCTGGTGTTCACCTTCAAGTCCTTCGGCGGCGCGGCTCTCCTCGTGTTCGTCATTCAGGGCAGTATCTGGATGAACTTCACTTTCCCGTACCTCACGAAGACGACGGCCTCGTTCGTCACGAGCATGATCGTCTCCGCCATTCAGATGGGCGCGACCATCGACTACGCCATCGTCATCATGAGCCGCTATCTCGACTTGAAGAAGGAATACCCCATCCGGGAGGCCATGGCGCACGCCGTAAACGAGAGCTTCCCGACGGTCATGACGTCCGGCTCCATTATGACGGTCGCGGGCTTCCTGATCGCTCTGCGCGTATCCGATGTCTACATCGGCCACATCGGCCTTGCCATCGGCCGCGGCGCGTTTATTTCCGTCATACTGGTTTTAACGGTACTCCCGCAGCTTCTTGTATTGCTCGATAAGTTTATCGATATAACGACCATACGGAAAAAGAAAGAAGAAGTCAAAGAATGAAACGCCGGATGACTGCCGCGCTGCTTTGCGCACTGCTGCTCCTGTCACTCTCCTGCACCGCCTTCGCGGCCGATGCGGATTCGCAGATCGTAAAGATCTCCTCCGCCGCCGACCTCGAAGAACTCGCACTCAACTGCACCTCGGACACATGGTCGGTGGGGAAGACCATCCTGCTTACGCAGGACATCAACCTCACGGGCTGCACTTTCACACCCATCCCGCTGCTCGCCGGCACCTTTGACGGGCAGGGACACAGCATTATCGGACTGAATTTCGCGTCCGACGGCTCCACGATCGGCCTCTTCCGCATGGTGCTCTCTACGGGCGTCGTGCGGGACCTCAATGTGGCCGGAACGATCACCGCGACCGGAAACGGCGAGAATATCGGCGGCGTCGCTGGCATCAACTACGGCATCATCGAAAACTGCACCTTCGGCGGCAGCATTTCCGCGCAGAAAAATGCGGGCGGCATCGCCGGATGGAACGCCGGCGGCGCGGAGATCATCAGCTGCTCCACGACCGGCACGATCGAAGCTTACCATCGCTCCGGCGGCATTGCCGGCCAGAACGACGGCCTCATCAACGAATCCGAAAACCGCATGAGCGTCAACACCGCGGAGCTCTCTACCGACACCGACACGGATACGACGGTTTTCGATATATCCACCCTGACCTTCTCGGAAGAGGAGATCATCGACATCACCGACCTCGGCGGCATCGCAGGCTACAACACCTCCTCCATCCAGTTCTGCTCCAACTACGGCGATGTCGGCTATCAGCACATCGGCTACAACGTCGGCGGCGTGGCGGGACGCCAGAGCGGACGCATCCTCGATTGCACCAACTCCGGCAGCATCACCGGACGCAAGGATGTCGGCGGCATCATCGGACAGGTGGAGCCGTATGCCTCCTGGGATGTCACCGGCTCCGAACTCGCCGAAGTCCAGTCGCAGATCGCAACGGTGCAGGCCCTCCTGAATTCCACGCTCGGCGACCTCGACTATACGCAGACCGAAGCGCGCACCCTGCTGCAGCAGATGAACGACATCCTCGATGACAGCGCCGACATCATCGGCGGAGAGATCCCGGAAAAGGACTGGTCATTGCCCGAGGACGACGGCTCGGAGGACGATTCGGACGATAAAAAGGATGACGGCGAAGACTCCGACATCGAGATCCCCGACAGCTGGCACGACATGGACGAAGATTCCAAAGAGCAGCTCGGCGACAATATGCACGATGTGCTCACGCTGAGCGAACAGCTCGCGAATGTCCTCACGGATGAAGCCGTCATTGAGGATATGCGCGATGTCGTGTCTGCCATGAGCTCGCTCTCCACATCCGTCGTGAATCTCATCTACAGCATCGGAAACACGACCGTGGAGTTCTCCGATATCTCCGATGAGACCGAAGACGATGAAGCCATCTGCCTCATTACCCGCTGCAAAAATACCGGCTCCGTTTCCGCGGACACGAATGTCGGCGGCATTGCGGGCAACGTGGCGCTCGATGTCTCCTTCGACCGCGAAGACAAGCTCAACATTTCCTCTTCCATGCTCGGCAGCGGAACCTATGAGGTTTTCGCCCGCGTATCCGACTGCGAAAACCGCGCCGCCGTTGCTTCCTCCAAATCCTGCGCCGGCGGCATTGCCGGACGCATGGAATACGGCCTTGCGCTGCGCTGCTCCTCCGTCGGCGAAGTGAGCGCGACGGATGAATACGCCGGCGGCATCGTCGGCTACAGCGCCGCTTCGGTGCGCGAATGCAGCGCCCGCGTAAACCTCTCCGCAACGCGCTATGTCGGCGGCATCGCGGGACAGGGCAAGAACATTGCCTCCTGCACGGCCATGCCGCACTTTGAGAGCACGGTCGAATTCACCGGCTCCATCGCGGGCTACGCCGAGGGCGAGATCACCGAAAACGTCTATTCCGACAGCACGATCGGCGGCGTGGACGGTTTCAGCTTCTCCGGTCAGACCGACTTCCTCGAGTACGAGAAATTCGTAAAGCTCACCGACACCCCGGACTTCTTCCGCAGCATCGATGTGACATTCGTCGTGGAAGATGAGATCGTCCGCACGGACGAAGTGCCGTTCGGCGGCTCCATCACATCGCTCCCGAGCGTGCCCGACAAGGACGGCATGTACTGGCAGTGGAACGACTTCGACAGCTCCGCCATCTACTACAGCATGACGATCGAAGGCGAGTATGTCCGCCCGGTCACCACCATCTCGACGGACGAAGCCGAACCGCTCTTCCTCGCCGAAGGCGTCTTCCGCGACGGACAGACCATGCAGGCCGTACCGTTTACTCCCGACGCCGCGGCGCTCGGTCTGGACGAGGATAGGATCGCTTCGGCTGTGACGGTGCTCGTTTCGGATTATACCGATACGCTGAAAGTCCGTATGCTCACCTCCGATAACGGTACGCTCTATACCCTCAAGGACGGCGTCCTGACGCCGCTCTCCTACACGCGCGACGGCAGCTACATCGTCTTCGAGCTCGAGAACGGCGCGTCCATCATCTATGTCGCCGCCAAGTCCGTAAACCGCACCTTGCTTTACATCGGCATAGCCGCCGCAGCCGCGGTCGTCCTCGCGGTCGGCATAGTCCTGATCATAAAGAAAAAGAAGAAAACCGCTTCTCGCGATATCGATGCGGATACCGGAACGGAAGAACCGGTCACCGACAGCGAACCGGAAAGCAATACCGACGAACAAAGCAGCACAGACTCCGACAGCAGCTCGGACGAAGAGCTGTAAGCAAAAATTCAAAGGCGGCACCGCAGATCCGAGCGGTGCCGCCGATTTTTATCCGGACTATATATAAATATATCTAAAAGCCTCGCAGAGTTTCCGCCCGCAGGCGGGAATAAAGTAAGATCATTTTCGCCGGCGACATGTGCGTCGGCGAAAATTCTTCTCGGCTCGCAAACGTGCGAGCGAAGCGAGTGCGCTGCGGCGAGCCGCAGCCTTTTCAAACGAGAGCCCAGCGAAGCGGGTCTCGTTTGAGAGCTTTTCAAAAAAACTTTTTTGAAAAGCTAAGGAGGATCCGTTCCGAAGAGCGGATCCTCCGAAAATTATATGTGCCTAAGTGCGGGGAATGATCTGACAGATCAGATGTACTGCGCCAGGTTGTAGGCAGCCTTGGTGCAGGCCCAGACGAGGCCGGCCTGGAAGGAGTCACCGATGTTGTAGATCTCCTTGGCAACATGCTGCTTCACGCCCTCGAGATACTGGCTCTCGTCGGCGCGGCGGCCGAGTGCGTTGACGAACAGTTCCGCATGGTACTCTTCCACAACGGTCTCGGGGCCCATCTTCGGGGCCAGCGGGTTGACGATGTTCTTCGGCAGGACAGGAGTCCAGGTGCAGTAGACATCGGGAGCACCCTTGGAGATGTTGCGGCTGACGAGCACCTTGTCACCCTCGAAGGACTTGATGGTCGCGCAGTTGACGAGCTTCGCGCCGTTGTCCTCGAGATAGTGGATGATGTGTCCGCGGTTGGCGGTGCAGGCGCCGTCCATGAAGTTGCCGAGCATATCGATGACGGTGATCTTGCAGTTCTTCTCGTAGCTCAGCCAGTAAGCGGTCTCCATACCGACGGAGCCGCCGCCGAGGACGACGACCTTCTTCGCCTCGCCGAGCTTCTCGGGGTTGCGCAGCAGATCGGTCGCTTCGACCATGTTCACGGAATCGATGCCGGGGATACGCGGGCTGATGCGCTTCGCGCCGACGGCGTAGATGACGGCGTCGTAGTTCTGCTCCTTGAGGTACTCGGGGGTAGCCTCAACGCCGAACTTGACGGTGACGCCCTTCTGGCTGAGGGTGTGACGCTTGAGCCAGTCGATGTAGTTGTACATATCGTACTTGTTCTTGGGGGCCGCAGCTGCGTTGGCAATGCCGCCGAGCTCGTTGGTCTTCTCAAGGATCTCAACGGTGTGGCCGCGCTGAGCAGCGTAAATGGCGAAGTTCATGCCGGCAGGGCCTGCACCGACAACGCCGATCTTCTTGACGGTCGTCGCGGGGGCAACATGCTTGGGCAGAACATCCTCGTGGCCGGTGCGCGGGTTGACGGCGCACTGCGGGTGACCGCCTTCCACGAACTCGTTGACGCAGGCTTCCTGGCAGCCGATGCAGGGACGGATCTCTTCGACATCGCCGGCATAAGCCTTCTTGCACCAGTCGGGATCGGCGAGCACGGGGCGGCCGAGCATGATCATGTCGCACTTGCCGTCGCGCAGAGCCTTCTCGTCCATGTCGGGGTAGTTCAGCTTGCCGACAGCAACGATGGGCACTTCGAAACCGGCGTTGGACTTGATGCCGCGCTCTTTGAAGTATTCCTTGGCGACCTTCGCCACATCGAGGAAGCAGCCGGCGGGCATGTACGCGGGCGGATGCGGGAGCCACCAGTTGTCGTAGCAGCCGAGGTCAACGTCGAACATATCGACGCCGGCTTTGACAAGGTTCTCCATGTAGTCGAGCGTCTCGTAGATGGAACGGCCGTTCTTGAAGCCCTTGAGGGAGGAAACGGTATCCATGCGCTCGCCGTAGGTCTCTTCCAGAGCGCAGCTCAGGTCGATGCGGTACATGATCGGGAACCAGGGGCCGGTGCGCTTGCGCATTTCCTTGACAATGTTGATGCCGAAGAGCTGCCAATCGGTGTACTTGCCCATCTTGCGGTGATTGAACGCGGTGTTCGTGAGCTGGTCGATGAGGTAGCCCTCATGGCCGTGCAGATACACACCGTCGATGCCCATCGTCTTGGCGTCGGCAGCGCCCTGACCGAAGTTCTTCACGATGGTGTCGAGCTCAAGGTCGGAGAGCGGACGGCAGGGGATGCTCGGAATGTAGAAGTTCGGGTTCCAGGAAGCGGAAACGGGCAGCGCATACTTGGTCATGAGGCACTGCGGGTTGCCGACACGGCCGAGACCGGCAGTGAGCTGGATGAAGATGCGGCTGTTGCGGGCGTGGACACCCTGCGCGAGATCGCGCCAGCCCATGAAGTTCGTACGGGTGCCGTCGATGCGCGGGAAGTAGGAGAAGTTGCCCTTCTCGGTCACGGATGCATCGATGTGGTGGCTGACCGGAATGAGGCCGGTCGTGAGCAGGCCGACACCGCCCTCGGCACGCGCGAAGAAGTATTCACGCATCTTGTCGTTCGGACGGCCGGTTTCCTCGGCCATCTGGCAGTTGCCCATAGGCGCCATTACGAGACGGTTCTTGATCGTCAGGCGATTGACGTGAATGGGGGAGAACATGGTATCGTACGGCCACAGTTCCTTGGTGTAGCGGCCGGTACCGCCCTCCTGGTTTTCAAGATCCTTCTGGACCCAGTTGCCGTAGCTGTTGACCAGTCTTTCGACCAACGCGTCGGTTTTCAAATGAATTCCCCACTTTCTTTTACGTTTTATTAATTTTTCATTGAATTCTTAATAGATGCTTTGCGCCATTTGTGAAACCATCACCAACACCATGTTCAATTTAACACATTTCGCATCGATAATCAACAAAAATTATTAAGAAATTCTTGATTCTTTTTTAGAAATATGCTAATATAGTTATGTGATAAAAAGACGAAAAAGTGTTCATAAACAGACACTTTGTCCGCTAAAGTTAAAAGAGGTACCCATAATGGAGACAAATGCGAAAATCATAGCCGTTTCCGGTAAGGGCGGTGTCGGAAAAACGACACTTGCCGCCGCCATGGTACGCCACCTGACGGAGTGCAAACCGGATGCGAGGATCCTTGCCATCGACGCCGACCCCGCTGTCGGCCTTTCCACCTGCCTCGGCGTGGAAGTGAAGCTCACGCTCGACGAGATCCGCAAGCAAATTATAGATAATGTGGAAGAGGGCAAAACGAAGGAAGCCATGGAGCTCGTGGAAGAATCGCGCTTCCGCATCTTCGATGCTCTCGTGGAAAAGAACGGCTTTGCGTTCCTCGCCATCGGCCGTCCCGAAGCCGAGGGCTGCTACTGCCGCATCAACGCCTATCTCAAGGATGTCATCACGATGCTCTCGGGCGAATTCGACTATGTCGTCATCGACAGCGAAGCGGGCATTGAGCAGATCAACCGCCGCGTACTCGAGAAAGTCACGCATCTCCTGCTCGTATCCGACCAGAGCCGCAAGGGCATTCAGGTCGCCGGAACCATCAAAAAGGTCGCGGACGAGCTTGTCATGTACAACCGCATCGGCGCCGTCATCAACCGCGTGACGAACCCCGATTTGAATAAGTATATCACCATCCCCGGCGTCGAGATCCTCTCCTATATCGATATGGATGAGTACCATGCCGCCAACGATATTCAGGGCAAGACCGTATACGATCTCCCGCCCGAGTCGAGCGTCTACCGCGGAACGAAAGAGATCCTCGAAAAGCTCGA
>CAZKGZ010000016.1:0-15608 GCA_964552365.1 uncultured Oscillospiraceae bacterium
CTTTTTGGTGCGCGAGGGGGGACTTGAACCCCCACGTCCGGAGTGGACACTAGAACCTGAATCTAGCGAGTCTACCAATTCCACCACTCGCGCGAATGTCAGCTTGACTATATTAGCATTTCATGCGGAAAATGTCAACAGTTAATTTTCAAAAATTGTGCGCCTTCGCGCATCTTGTTTCCTCAGCGGATTTGTGCTACTATAGGAGCAAAGAGGTGTTATGTCATGCATATGACCGATTTGATCGAAAAGAAAAAGCAGGGGCTCACCCTCACGAAGGACGAGCTTCAATACATTATCCACGGCTACACGGTGGGGGACATCCCGGATTACCAGATGTCCGCGCTGCTGATGGCGATCTGCTTCCGCGGCATGGAGCCGGAGGAGACGGCGCAGCTCACCTTCGCCATGGAGCACTCCGGCGACACCATAGACCTCTCGCCGCTCGGCAAGCACACGGCCGACAAGCATTCGACCGGCGGCGTCGGCGACAAGACCTCGCTCGTGCTCTGCCCGATGGTCGCGGCGTGCGGCGGCAAAATGGCGAAAATGTCCGGGCGCGGCCTCGGCCACACCGGCGGCACGATCGACAAGCTCGAGTCGTTCCCCGGCTTCAGCGTGGAGATGACGCCCGAAAAATTCATGGAAAACGCGGACAAAGTCGGCTTCGCCATCGCGGGACAGAGCGCGGAGCTCGCCCCGGCAGACAAAAAAATGTACGCTCTGCGCGATGTGACCGCGACCGTGAAATCCATTCCGCTCATCGTCTCGAGCATCATGTCCAAGAAGCTCGCCTCCGGCGCTCGCACCATCGTGCTCGATGTGAAGACCGGCTCCGGTGCGTTCATGGAAACGGAAGAGTCCGCCTTCGAGCTGGCGCGGCAGATGGTCGCCGTCGGCAAGCGGGCAAAACGCAACATGGCGGCGGTCGTCACCGACATGGATCAGCCGCTCGGCTTCGCCGTGGGCAACGCGCTCGAGGTCAAGGAAGCCATCTCCGTCCTGAGCGGCGCGGATGTGCCGGATCTGCGCGAGCTGTGCCTCGTGCTCGGCACGAACATCCTCGTCCGCAGCGGCCTCGCCGAAACGGAGACCGAGGCGAAAGAACGCCTTGAGCAGTCGATCCGAAGCGGCGCGGCGCTCGATAAGCTCGCGGAAATGGTCCGCGCCCAGGGCGGCGACAGCTCACCCGTGTACGATACTTCGCTCCTGCCGAAGGCTCCGGTCGTGCGCACCGTGAAAGCACCGCGCGACGGCTACATCGCGGCCATGGAAGCCAGAGACATCGGCCTCGTCTCCATGCATCTCGGCGGCGGCCGCGCCACCAAAGAGGACGTCATCGACCTCTCCGTGGGCATCGTGCTCGCGGCGAAGTGCGGCGCCTACCTGCACAAAGGCGACAAGCTCGCGGAGATCCACGCCAAAAACGAAGCGGACGCCGCCGCGGCCGAAGAAGAGCTCCTTCGCTGCTACACCTTCTCCGACACCGCCCCGGTCCGCCCGCCGTTCATCCGCGGCATCGTGACCTGATCGATAATTTCGGCACAAAGAAGAGACGCTGCCTCCAAAGCTTAGCGGGGGAGCGCCTCTTTTTTATCTTGAAACATAATTTATGTAAATTCGATTATGTGAAATATAATATGTTAATAATATTATGTTTATAATAATATGTTAACAGAACTATGTAAAGCAAATTATGTTAATTCACTGAGCACCGCGCGCATGTTGTCCTCGGAGTATTCGACATTGGCAGACCACAGTCTTGCAAGCTCGACGCGCTGCCCGAAGGGAAGCTTACCGGAATTTATGTAAACCGCAGCGTCCAGCGCATACAGCATCGATGTGCTCAGCACGGCGAAGGCGGCGCGCTGCGGCATTTCGCGTCCCTCGTCCGCGAGCAGGTGGCGCAGCAGGAAGTACACGAGCAGCTGCTCATACTCCGTCTCCCATGCGCGGGAAACGGAATGAAACTTTACATAATCTATATTACCGTTAAGCAATTCGAGCGTCTTTCCCCATTCGTCCTCGAGCGCTTCGAGCGAGGAGAAGAAAGCGGCCCATTCGCGCCGCGGCTTTCGCGGCACGCCCGCACCGGCAAGCGCAAGGATCTTTCGCATCCGTCCGCCGACGGGGAGCGTGCGGTCCTGCGCCGCATCGAGGAGCTTCTGCCGGAAGAGGAGCAGCTCGCGCGTTTCGCGCGGCGGCGTTTTCGTCACCTCGCCGCGCAGCGTCACCTTGTCTGTGCACGAGAGCAGCAAACGCGAAGCCTCCTCGCAGCAGAGCCCGAGCCCGACCTCCGTCCGTCCGGGCAGGAACACGCGCCAGCGCGGATGGTCGCGGCAGATGTCGCACAGTGCCCCTTCGCCGAGCTCGTGCTGGAGCGTGCACAAATTGTCGCTCCGCAGCAGCGCGCACCGGCCCTTTTCATCCAGCCGGAAGTGCAGCGCATCGTCCTTTATCATGGCACCGCGCACCGTCTCGCCGAGCGCACCGGGCAGCCTGGCATAGCGCGCCGCGCTCCGCTCATCGATATCGATCTCCCAGCCGATGCAGCAGTTGTGGCGGCAGGCGGAAGCAATGCATTGAAAATTCTCGCAGTACGAGGGATAGATCTCGCCCATAAGGATCACCTCATGCCCAGTATACGGCGTCCGGCGGCGCGGCGCAAGGGCGTCTTGGAAAATACCGCACAAATCCGCAAAAGAGCGCACGGATTCTTGTGCGGACTTGCCATTGCATACATTATAAATTCTATGATACAATCAGCCGACACAAGGGGGGAGAGCATCGTTGGAGCTTTTGTATGCGGACAATAAGATCATCGTGTGCGTGAAACCGGCGGGAGTGCTCTCTACGGACGAGCCCGGCGGCATGCCGCAGCTCCTGCGCGAAGCGCTCGGGGACGACACTGCGCCTGTCTACACGGTGCACCGGCTCGATGCGGCTGTGGGCGGCGTGATGGTGTATGCCCGCACGCGCCATGCCGCCTCGGATCTCGGCAAAGCCATCGAACGCGGCGAGGTGCGGAAGGAATACCTCGCGGTGCTCTGCGGCCGCCCCGAAGAGCCGCGCGGCGAGCTTTGCGACCTGCTGCGCCATGACCGGAAGCTGCGCAAAACGTTTGTCGCCGACACTCCTTCGCCCGAGACCCGCGAAGCGCGGCTCCTGTATGAGACCGCTGCCGAGCGCGAAGGCCTCACGCTCGTGCGCATCCGTCTGCTGACCGGCCGCACGCACCAGATCCGCTGCCAGTTCTCCTCGCGCGGCCTGCCGCTGTGGGGCGACAGAAAATACGGCGGCAGCGGGGAAGGGAACATCGCCCTTTTCTCGTGCGCCCTCTCGTTCCCGCACCCGCGCACCGGCGAGACGATGACCTTCAAGCACCTGCCGGACGCCGCTGAACCATGGATACAATTTGACTTTGGAGGAATATAAAATGGAAACCGAACTGACAACGCTGTGCTATCTCGAGCGCGGCAGCGAGTACCTCATGCTCCACCGCACGAAAAAGGAAGACGACAACAACCGCGGCAAATGGATCGGCGTCGGCGGACGCTTCAAGCCGGGCGAGAGCCCCGAAGACTGCCTGCTGCGCGAAGTCCGCGAGGAGACCGGCCTCACGCTCACGCGCTGGCGCTTCCGCGGCATCGTGACATTCGTCTCGGATATTTACAAGGACGAATACATGCACCTCTACACCGCCGATGCCTGGACCGGCGAGCAGCAGCCCTGCGACGAAGGCGAGCTCGCCTGGATCGAAAAGAGCGAGCTGTACGGCAAGACCCTCTGGCAGGGCGACCGGATCTTCCTCAAACTCCTCGAAGAAAACGCCCCCTTCTTCTCCCTGAAACTCGTCTACCGCGGCGAAGAACTCAAAGAAGCTGTCCTTGACGGCAAGAAGATCTTCTGAACGCAAGAAGAAGCCTTTTTCCCCATAAAAAACCCGCACCCATCGGACATACGCACCCACCGTTTCGGCAGGTGCGTATGTCCTTTTTTGCGCCTGCAAAATTTTTCCGGATTGTTATGATTTTTTATTTGACGAATTGACATAATCTGCGTTATAATAAGTTGCTATATTAGGATCATTGCGTAAAAATCCGCATGAACCTGAAATGAAACTGTAATTGAACCCACGAAGGGAGAAAGAATAATGAAAAAGAGATTCCTTTTCGCGTCGCTGATCGCCATTTGCTTTGCCATGATCGCAGGGCAGTCGCTCGCGTACTTTACCCGCGAGGCGACGGCGCACAACGTTGTCACCACGGGCGGCATTGCCATCGAGCTCAACGAATGGGCCAACGATGACAGGACCGAGAAGTTCTCCGACAAAGAAGGCGTTATGCCCGGCGACACCGTGACCAAGATCGTCGAAGTCACGAACACCGGCGCGAACGACGCGTGGGTGCGCATGAGCGCCGAGAAGAGCATCCCGTCCGTGACGGATGCGGATCTCTCCCTCGTTGAGCTCGACATCAACAAGGAATACTGGACGGACGGCGGCGACGGCTACTACTATTATAATAAAGCCCTTGCCTCCGGCGAGACGACCGAGCCGCTCTTCACCAATGTGAGCGTCTCCCTCGACATGGGCAACGAGTATCAGAACGCCGAGGCCACGGTGGATGTCACCGCACAGGCCGTGCAGACCGCGAACAACGGCGACTCGGCCCTCACCGCCAAAGGCTGGCCGAAGGCCTGACGGGAGCCGCGCACCGGCGCGGAACGCTATCCACCCTACTTGACTTGCAGATTCGAGGTTATCACCTATGAAGAAAAGAATCATCGCACTCCTCATGTGCTTTGTCCTCTCGTTCAGCCTTGTGGCCGAGACGCTGACATACTCCGCCGCCGCGGATGACACGGATACCGGCAGCGGCACGACCGCTGTCGATCCGGACGCGTCAAACGACGGCGAGAGCACCGACACCACCGTCACCCTGACGCTGAACCTCAACGGCGGCACCGGCATCCACAGCATCCGTGCTGCCGAAGGAACGGCCGTCACTGTGCCGAACCCGACAAGGGAGGGCTGCACCTTCCTCGGCTGGTCGGACGGACAGGGGATCGTAGTTAACCCCACCGCTACCGTGACTGTCACAAACACGACCTATATCGCAGCGTGGCAGGAACCGACGGAGTCGGTCGCCGTGAAAGTGCAGACCTATACCAAAGCCGCAGGCTCCGAAACGAGCACGTTCGAATCGGAGAAGACCATCTATGCCGCTGCGGGCGATGTGATCAAGCAGGATACGCTTGAGAGCGCCCTTATCTGCGGCAAAGCCGAGCATACCCACACCGCCGCCTGCGCCGGAAACTGCAGCCACGTTCACAGCATCACCTGCTTCGGCTTCACTGCCGATGCAAAGGCAACGGAGCTCGACGCGAGCACGCAGGAAAAGATCAATGCCCTCGGCACCGGCTATGCCGACGGATGGTATATCTATCAGATCGGCGAAGCCTGCTATCTGCGCCATCACGACTCCAATAATGGCGACTCCTATTATAAATATGAGACCGCACCCTCGGACTATGTGATGGCCGGCGCGGACTGTGTGTACGATGCCAAGTGCACCGCGCATACCCATGAGGACGGATGCTATAACTGCGGCAAGGAAGCCCACACCCACGCGGACGCATGCTATCAGAATATTCTCCCCTCCGGCACCGTGACCATGTCCCCGGAGAGCCTGACCGTTTCGGCGGACACGGAAAATGTTATTTCGCTCACCGCGGAAGCCGCTGCGGAAGTGAAGGATTCGTACACCGTCACCGTGAACTTCGTGATGTACGATGGCGGCAGCACGGTGGCCGATGCGCAGAGCTTCACCGTGAAGGCCGGCGATCCCTTCACCGAAACCGTGACCTTCCCCACGGTCTACGGCTACGAGCCGCGCATTTACGATGCGGAAACGAACCAGTACCTCGACGCCGAGAGCTACACCTTTGCCATCGAGAGCATCAGCGCGGACGAGACGCTCACCGTGTACTATGCGCCCTCGCGCGTGCAGTACACCGTGCAGCACCTGCTGCAGGATGTGAACAGCGACACGCTGTACAATCTGGAACTCACCGAAACGAAATACGGCTACACCGGCAGAACGACCGACGATGTTGCCCGGGACTTCAGCGGCTTCTATGCCCTGTCCTATGACAGCAGCATCATCCGCGCCGACGGCACCACCGTTGTAAAGGTCTACTATGACCGCCGTACCTACAGCATCAGCTTCAACACCGACGGCGGCACGACCATGGATACGATCGAGCTCAAATACGGCGCGGCCGTTCCCACCATCACACCGCCCACAAAGGAGAACTGCACCTTCTCCGGCTGGGGCCTTGTGACCGGAAACAATGTGCACCTGAATGCGGAGATCCCCGCAACGATGCCCGCCGAAAATCTGGAGTACAAAGCCCTCTGGATCGAAGGCGAAACGGCGAAGGTCACATTGCGCATCTGGGGCGAGAAAGCCGACAGCGAGCAGTATGAGTTCATCCAAAAGCAGGAGATCGTGCACAGCACGGGCACCATCGACTACGACGATGTTATCTACAAGCTGGCGTGCACTGCCGAGGAGCACACGCACACCGACAGCTGCCTGAACTGCACTCACACCCATACCCTCGCGGACTACGGCATTACTACCGAAGATAGCGTGTGCGAGCTCCCCTACACGGAGAAGGAGTACTTTGCGAAGCTCTCCGGCGGCCTGGAAAACGGCTATATCTACTATCTGAGGAGCACCATCGACGGAACGGAAGATGCGGATCGCTGGTATCTGCGCTTCAATGACAAATGGTACCGCTACGGCGAGTCCGCTTACATCATCGACTGGGATTATGTAAAACCGGAAGCCTACCTCGGCAGCCGGGTGGCGTACATCAAAGAAAACCCCACCAGCGCCGAGCTGTGGTATGAGAAGTATAAAGCCGTCCCCGCCTCCTGCACGCATGACCACAATGAGAGCGGCTGCTATATCTGCGGCAAGACCGAGCACACCCACACCGCCGAGTGCTACACCGGCATCGTGAACATGGACGGCAGCAAGTGGACGGTGGCAAAAGTCCAATGCGGCGATACTGTCCTGGATGAGAAAAAAGAGACAAAAGTGAATGTCGCAGCTGACGGCACCACCGTGATCGACGTCTACTGCGACCGCAGGGACTTCACGCTGACATTTATATCCGGCGCAGAGACGATCAAAACCATCACCGCCAAATGGGGCCAAAACATCAGCACCGAATTCCCCATTAAGGACGGCGATGCGGATACGTACTGGGTCGTCCCGAAGGGTGCCCAAGAACTCACTCCGGGCAACACCGTCACGGTCATCTCAACGATGCCCGCGGAGAACCTGACATTCACGAAAGCGGCAGCGACGGCGACCGCCGCACAGGCGAAGATCGTCTACTATGTGGAATCGCTCAGCGGCGAGACCGGCGACAAGACCGTCAACGGCAAAAACTACGATATCTATAAAGAGATCCTCCTCGGCTGGACGATCGGCAAAACGCTGACGAAAGACGACTTCATTGCGATCGAAGGCTTCACGGCCGAGAGTTCCGACCCCGCGCTTCCCGATAGCGGCAAAGTCCTCATGCGCACCACCGCGAACGGGCAGGAGAATGCCTTCTACTATACGCGCAATTCCTACACGCTGAAGTTCTGCTATAGTGACGGCAAGGAGATCAAATCCGTAACATATCAGTACGGAGCCTCTCTCGCCAATGCCGGCTTCACGCCCGAGGCGGTCGACGCCAACACCGGGTTCGCCGGCTGGTACACCGATAGCGCGTGCGCGGCGGGCACCGAATATACCTTCGGCTCCACCGCCACCATGCCCGCCGAAGATCTGACGCTCTATGCGAAGTTTGATGGCAAAACGTGCGGCGTTTATACCTTCCTCACGGAGGACGATGCGAACATCGGCACGGAGAAGATGCTGCAGTCGTTCTTCACGACCTACGGCAAGACCGTCGGTGATGTGGAAGTCAAAACGCCCGTGAACGGCGATTATACCTTCCGCGGCTGGTACTACCGCGATGACAAAGGCATCGAGCACACCTTCAGCTTCACCAATACGGAGATCACCGGCGATACCTTCGTATACGCGAAGTGGACGAGCGGCAATGTCGTGGACTACACCGTGTACTATACGCTCGAGGACGGCACGCAGATCGCCGCCCCGACCACCGGCAGCGCTCCGGCCGGGGAAGTAAAGACCTTCTCTCCCAAGCAGAGCAGCGAGCTGAACGAAGGCTATCGGACCGGCTGGTTCCCCGAGAGCCGCAGCGAGTCGCTCACTCTGACGCTCAACGGCGAGAACAGCGTGCGGTTCGTATATAAGCAAAGCACCGGCGTCCAATACACCGTGAAATACTTCACGAAAGACGATCAGGGCGACAACACGAATATATTCGACGGCAAAAAGGTTGATTCCGATGAATACACGGCGACCACCTCGACCGTCACCGTGACCGCCAAAGCCATCGAAGGCTATTACGCAGATCATGTACAGCAGACGCTGACCGTCCTCCCCGACGGAACGAACGAGATCACGTTCTACTATACCAAGAGCGAAAATCAGAACCGCTATCTCGTCCAATACCTCCTGGAGAACACCGACGGCACATGGTCGGTGCATAAGGAAGAATCCGAAGTCGGCACGGTCAATGATAAGATCGATTACAATGATAACCTGAATATCACCGGCTTTACCTATTCGAAAATAGTCACGACATGCTGGGACGGCAACGGCGATCCGACCATCGCCGACACATTGTCCACGCCTACGATCGTGAAGGTCTATTATACCCGCAATAAGTATGCCTACACGATTCACTATCTGCTCCAGGGCACCGAGACTCCGGTCGCCGAGGATGTCACCGGTGAGGCGTACTATGCCTCGGATCTGACGGTACAGGCCAAGGAGATCCCCGGCTACACGCTCGTGAGCGATGCCGCGCAGACGAGAGCCGTCTCCGTAGACCCGGCGCAGAATGTCATCACGTTCTATTACATCAAGACCGCGGATGCCTTCACTATCACCGTAAACTATGTGAAGCAGTCGGACGGCACCGCCGTTCACGATCCCGAGACCTTCAAGGCCTCCATCGGCGACTCCTTCACGCAAACCGTGAAGTTCCCGACGGTCGTCGGCTACGAGCCCCGCCTCTACGATGCGGATACGAACCAGCTTCTCGATGCCGAAAGCTACACCTTCGCGATCGACAGCGTCAGCGAGGATGTCACGCTCACCGTGTACTATGTGCCCTCGCGCGTGCAGTACACCGTGCAGCACTGGCTGCAGAATGCAGAAGACGACAAGTATGCTCTCTACTATAGCGACACGGAGTATGTTTACTACTCCGAAGGCGCGACCGTAGGCGATGTCGCTCTCGAGATCGACGGCTGCACTGTCCAAACCTATGAGCACCCCGTCATCAAAGCGGACGGCAGCACGCTCGTGAACATCTACTATGACCGCAGCAGCTACCGCATCTCCTTTGATCTGGACGGCGGCACGGGCGTCGATGATGTCGAAGCCAAGTACGGCGCAAAAGTCTCCGCAGTCGCCGATCCTACCAAATCCGGCAGCACCTTCGTCTGCTGGGCTCTGGATACGGGCGACGGCAACTACCGCTACAACGAGACGATCCCCGAGACTATGCCTGCCATGGATGTGACATACAAAGCCATCTGGACCGAGAACGAGAATGCGAAAGTCACGCTGAACATCCTCGGCGAGAAGGCCGACGGCAGCGGGTACGAACAGGTCGACACGCAGTACTTTACGCACAGCACGAGCGAGGCCGTCACATTCGATGAACTGATCCTCTCCAAGAGCTGCGCATACGACTATGAGCACACGCACAGCGAGAACTGCGAGAACTGCCGGCACAGCCACGGAGCCGCCGAGTACGGTCTCGACGATACGTACACGCTCAATATGGACGGCTACCTCATCGAAGATTTCGCCGAACTGTCGGGCGGCATTGAAAGCGGCTATATCTACCACCTCTACAGCACGGTCTTTCTGGAGACCGACTGCTGGTACTTCTACCTTGACGGTGTGTGGTACCGCTTCGGTTCCGCCGGCATCTTCAGTACATGGGATTATAAAAAGCCGAGCCTGACCATCCTCGGCGACCGTGTGGATATCATCGAGTTCGATCAGGAAAACTCCGTCGAGCGCTACGAAAAGTACAACGCCACGGCGGCAAAATGCACGCATACTCATACGCAGGAGTGCTATTCCTGCGGAAAGACCGAGCACACCCACACCGCCGATTGCTACCGGGGCTATGTCAACATGGACGGCAGCCGGTGGACACTCAGGAAGGTCACATGCGGTGACACGGAGCTCACGGGAGCGGCAGGCGAAGCCGGCGTGAAAGTGGAATCCGACGGCAGCACGGTGATCACCCTCTACTATGACCGCAAGGCGTTCACTCTCACCTTCGAGCCGGCCGATGCCTCGACGGCTCCGACCGTGAAGATCTCCGCCAAATGGGGCGCGGACATCAGCGGCAACTTCCCCATCACGGTGAACGGCGAGACCGCCAACTGGATCGTTCCGGAGGGCGCCACGCAGCTCACGCCCAACGCCCGCATCACGCTCCTCCAGACCATGCCCGCGGAGAGCCTGACGCTCACGCAGTCCGCAGCCGCGGCCACGAGCAACCGCGCCAGCATCATTTACTATCTGGAGACGCTCACCGGTGAGGAAGGCTCCATCACCCACAACGGCAAGAACTACAATGTCTACCGCACCGTGGACCTCGCCTGGTCGCTGGATAAGTTCCTGACGCAGACGGAAGATTTCTTCGATATCGAAGGCTTCACGCAGGCGGACTCCGACCCGGATGTCACCAAAGGCGACACCATGATGAAGCCCACCACCCTCGGCGACAATGTGTTCTACTATACCCGCAACACCTACGCCCTGAAGTTCTACAGCGGTGAAGCGGAGCTCAAGTCCGCCCAAGTGCAGTATCAGGCTGCTCTCTCGGAGCAGGTTCCCGAAGTGACCGTGCCGGAAGGCTACACCTTCGCCGGCTGGTACACCGATCCCGCATTTGTCGAGGGCTCGGAGTACACCATCGGCGACGACACCGCCATGCCCGCAAAGGCTCTGACGCTCTATGCGAAGTTCGAGGGCGTACAATGCAATGTGTATACCTTCCAATCGGAGTACTACGCGAACCTCGGCGCCGAAAAGAGCATGCAGCAGTGGACCGTCGAATACGGCAAGACAGTCGGCACTGCGGAAGTCACGACTCCGACGAACGGCAGCTACACCTTCCGCGGCTGGTACTACCGCGACAGCAGCGGCAAGGAGCAAACCTTCAACTTTGAAAGCACGGCCGTCAAGGGAGATATGTACGTGTACGCCAAATGGACGAGCGGCACGACCGTGGACTACACCGTGTACTACGAGCTCGAAGACGGCACGCAGATCGCCGACCCCACCACCGGCAGCGGAAAAGCCGGGGAGTCGAAGGATCTGACGCCCAAGGACAGCACCAAGCTCTACGCGGATTATCAGCAGGGCTATTTCCCCACGGAGCAGAAAAAGCAGATCACCCTCTCGGAAACGGGCGTCAACAGCGTGACGTTCGTGTATGCACCGAAAAGCGAAGGCGTCAAATACACCGTAAACTATTATATAGAGGGCACGACAACTCCGCTGCTCACTTCCGAAACACTCACGGCGTATACGACGACCGTTACCGTGCAGGCCCAGTCCGTCAAGACCGAAAAAGGCTATTACTACGCGGATGCCGTCGAAAAAACGCTGACGCTCAACCCCGATGCGCAAGCGGAAAATGTGATCACCTTCTACTATACCGAGACTTCGTCCGACGAGTCGAATCGCGAGAACCGCTACCTGATCCGCTATTACCGCCAGACCGCAGACGGCACGGGTAAGGAACTATTTAAAACGGTGGACGGTGTTGGCACGGTCAATTCCGAGATCACCGTAGATACCCCGACGATCACAGGCTTCAGATCTGCTACCGTGTACTCGAACAACGAATCAAGCGGCAAGCATTATATCAACGACACATGGCAGTCTCCCACGATCGTCAAAGTGGAGTACAGCCGCAACAAGTATCCCTACGAGATCCGTTACCTGCTCTCCGGCACAAATGAGGAACTCGCGTCGACCGAAAAGGGCTGGGCGTTCTTTGAGTCGGAGCTGAGCGCCACGGCAAAGGATATCCGCGGCTACACGCTCGTCAGCGACCCTGTACGGACGATCAACATCGCCGCAGCAACCGAAGACAACGCCAATGTCATCACGTTCTATTACACGAAGAACGAGACCGAAACGGGCACCTACACCGTAACGGTGCACTATCGCTCGATGACCAAGACCGTAACGGACGGCAGCGGCGAAAAGGTCACGATCGGCACCGGCGAAGCGCCCGAGGGCGTCACGGACTTCACCGCGACGGTGGAGGCGACGAAAGCCTGCACCGCAACGGTCACCTTCCCCGTGGTAGCGGGCTACACGGCCAAAATGCTCGATTCGACGAACCAGTGGCGCGAGACGCTCACCTACACCTTCAACATCGAGCACGTCACCGAGGACATCACCGTGGATGTGCGCTACGATCCCGACCGCGTGGAATATACCGTCAACCACTATCTCGCAAACCTCGACGGCACCTATCCCGAAACGCCGACATCGACGCAGACCAACGAGGGCTTCACGGGCTTCCCGGTCGGCAATGTGTCGCTCGCCTTCGTCGGCTACTATGCCCTGACCTACGAGCATCCCACCATCGCATACGACGGCAGCACAGTCGTGAACATCTACTATGCCCGCCGCTCGTACACCCTGTCGTTCGACTATAACGGCGGCACGGGAACGGTCTCTACCATCACCGCGCCCTACGGCACGGCCGTTCAGGTGGACACCCCGACCCGCGAAGGCTATGTATTCAACGGCTGGTGGCTCGTGGAAGGCAGCAGTGCGCGCGAATCCACTCTCCCCGAGACCATGCCCGCCGCCAATGCGACCTTCCGTGCGTCATGGTCCGTCGCAGCCGGAGAAGTGAAAGTAAAAGTCAACTACTATCTCGAGGATGCAAACGGGGACTATAATCTCTCGGATACGGTTACGGCTTATGCCGAAACCGACACGGAGCTCACCCCGGAGGCCCTCACAAACCTCATGGCCTGCGAGACACCCGCGCACGAGCATACGCTGAGCTGCCTGGCGTGCACCCACACGCACACGCCGGAGTGCTACGGCCTCACGGAAGAGGCTAAGAACACCACGACCACGGTAAGCAGCTTCCACTATCTGTTCGATGACACGGATGGCGGTTGGGAGGACGGCTGCATTTACAGCCATACCTATGACATCGCCGCTCCGCTCACGCTGCACTCGAAGACGATCCGCAATTACTACCTCTACCTGAACGGCTCGTTCTACAACTATCCGAGTGAAGATTATGCCCTGCGCTACCTCTCCACGCAGCGCAAAGGCGTCGACCTGCACACGAAGAACAAGGGCCTGAGCGACGAGTTCCAGGACTATACCATCAAGTTTGACGGACGCACGCCCGACTGCTGGCATCACATGCACACGGCCGAATGTTTCACCTGCGGCTATGTGGAACATGAGCACAGCAGCAATTGCTACATGGATCTGACCACGCTGCCCGGCGAAAACTGGACATTCGAATCCGACAGCTATGTGGCGACATACGGCAAGACAGGCACATATCCCACGGTAGCGAATGACAGCTCCACCTCGATCGATCTTTACTTCAAGCG
Organism: uncultured Oscillospiraceae bacterium; assembly: GCA_964552365.1. Taxonomy (GTDB): domain Bacteria; phylum Bacillota; class Clostridia; order Oscillospirales; family Oscillospiraceae; genus Apopatocola. The sequence goes on from CAZKGZ010000016.1 coordinate 13,793, forward strand.
CTCCAAGTTTACCCTGACCTTCGTGGATGCGGGCGGCAAGACCGTGACGAGCATCACGGCCGAAGCCGGCTCGAACATCGCAAAGTATTTCAGCGAAGAGCCGCTCAAGGACAAAACATGGAAGTGCACAGAGTCCCATCCTGAGTTCAGCGATAAACCGGTGCAGACCATCGAGACGATGCCGTACTACGATGCCACATTCAAGCTCTACACCGATGGCGATAATAAAGTGTAGAAGACTGTGAAATACTGGGTATCGGACATCGGCACGGTGACCGACAACGAAAAGGTCCCGACCGAAACGACAGGCTACACGCTCTACAAGTCGGTTACGACCTATTCGACTACGATCTCCTATCTGACAGGCTACCACGAGATCGACGGATTCTATCGTTACTCCAAATACAGAGATACGAGATTCTATAACGATGACGAAACCTACACCTTCGCCGAAGGCGAGACCGAGATCAATCTCTACTACAACCGCCAGACCTATAACCTGAAGTTCATGTACGACGAGACTACTGAACTCACCGATTATACGAACCTGAAGGTTGCGTACGAAGACAGTCTGGCTCAATATGCGACCTACACGCCGAAAGATCCGACCGCGGCCGGCATGGATACATCCGTATTCGTCGGCTGGTACACGACACCCGACTGCATCGAAGCCTCGAAGGTCGATCTCTCCACAATGAAGATGCCCGCCATCACTTCCGGATCCGGATTGAATCTCTATGCCAAGTTCAACAAGACGCACACCGTGATCACGTACCTCACCGAAGCGGACGCGACCGCCGGCGAAAATGCGATTCAGACATGGACCGACGCGGACGGCAGCACGACCTACACGAAGGATAAGGATGTGGAAGAGCCGACCAACGGTGATTACAAGTTCAACGGCTGGTTCTACCGCGATGCGAACGGCAATGAACACGCGTTCAACTTTGCCGATCCCATGACGCGCAGCTGCAAGGTCTACGCCCACTGGACGAGCGACGTTTCCGCCAACTATACGGTGCGCTTCGTAGCGAAGATCAACGGCAAGGAAGTCGAGATCGCCGACAGCATCACCGGCTCCGGCAACGCCGGCCTCGAGCTCACCTTCAAAGCCAAAACCGGCGAGGATCTCTACGAGAACTACCGCGGCTACACTGCCGAAGCGGAAAGCAGCATTTTCATGGTGACGGCCACAGAAGCGAACAACGTGTTCACCTTCTACTACACCCTGAATACGCCTGCCGCGTATGCATCCATCACCGTGAAGGCCACGGCCGAGGGCGCGGGCAAGGATCAGTACTTCCTCTTCACCGTAACGGGTGCCGGCATCGAAACGACTCTCGCCGTCCCCGCCAACGGCACCGCGACGATCTCCGGCCTCCAGACCGGCGAAACCTACACCGTAACGCCGCAAACCTGGAGCTGGCGCTACTCTGTCCCTGCGGCTCAGCAGATCACCCTGACCGCCGAAGGCGCCACAGCCGAATTCACCGAAACCCAAACCAACACCAAATGGCTAAGCGCCGACGCCCACAACTAAAACAAAAGCGGCTCCCCCAAAAAGGGAGCCGTTTTTGCATCGCAAAAAGCCACCCGACCGGAAAATCTCCGGCCGAGCGGCTTCACTTATCTATCGTTTTGCTTTCTTACGATCCCGGCTTCTCCGTCGTCAGCAGGTCGATGTCGACCCACCCTGCAAAGTTCTCACCTTTTACGAGGATAAGGTAGGTTCCGTCGCGGCCGAGCGCTGTCACTTCCGTGCCGTCCTTGACGAGCACGGAGTTGCCGGAGCGGTCGATTTTCGCCGTGGCGTAGA
>CAZKGZ010000017.1:0-8653 GCA_964552365.1 uncultured Oscillospiraceae bacterium
AGATCAGCCCGCTTACCAAGAAAAAGCCGTCCGACCCGACCAAGGTGGAGCGCTTCGAGCTCTTTGTGTACGGCCGCGAGATGTAATGCGTATTCCGAGCTGAACGACCCCATCGACCAGCGCGCCCGCTTTGCCGCGCAGGACGCCCTCGCCGCCGCCGGCGATGCGGAAGCCAACCACACCGACGAGGACTTCCTCAATGCCCTTGAGATCGGCATGCCCCCCACGGGCGGCATCGGCTACGGCATCGACCGTCTCGTCATGCTCCTCACCGATTCTCCCGCCATCCGCGATGTGCTGCTCTTCCCGACCCTTAAGACGATCAAAAACGGAGCAAAGGAAGAGGAACCGACCGCCGAAGAAACGGCCGAGCCCGCCGCTCCCGCCGCCGAGGAGAAGGTCGACTTCTCCGATGTGCAGATCGAGCCGCTCTTTGAAGATTTTGTGGATTTCGATACCTTCTCCAAGTCCGACTTCCGCGCAGTAAAGATCCTCGAGTGCGAAGCCGTGAAAAAATCCAAGAAGCTCCTGAAGTTCACGCTCGACGACGGAACCGATACGCCGCGCATCATCCTCAGCGGCATCCACGACTACTACGAGCCGGAAGAGCTGGTGGGGAAGACCGCCATCGCCATCACGAACCTCCCGCCGCGCAAAATGATGGGCATCGACTCCTGCGGTATGCTCATCTCCGCCGTTCATCACGAAAACGACGAAGAGAAGCTTCACCTCTTGATGGTAGATCCTCATATTCCCGCCGGCGCGAAGCTGTATTAAAAATCCAAAAAAGTGGGCAATTCCAACCGGAACTGCCCACTTTTTCAGTTAGCTTATTTTTTGACCGAAGCCGTATAAATCATTTATGCTGCGGCCGGCTCACTTTTCCTCTCACACCTGTCCGTAATAAGCGTTCTTTCCGTGCTTGCGGAGGTAGTGCTTGTCGAGCAGTTCCTGCTGCATCCGGGTCTGGTCGGGGTTGAGCTGCAGGGAGTGGAAGTTCATGAAGGCGACTTCTTCAAGAACGACGGCGTTATGCACGGCCTCGGCGGCGTCCTTGCCCCAGGCAAAGGGGCCGTGGCTCTGCACGAGCACGGCGGGAATGGCGGCGGGGTCTTTATCCGCGAATGTCTCAACGATCACATTGCCGGTCTCTTTTTCGTACTCGCCCGCGATCTCCTCCGGCGTCATTTTGCGCGTGCAGGGAATTTCGCCGTAGAAATAGTCGCCCTGCGTCGTGCCGAGCGGCGCGATGCCGACACCGGCCTGTGCAAAGCTCGTGGCCCAGCGCGAGTGCGTATGGACAATGCCGCCGCACTCCGGGAACGCCTTGTAGAGCACGAGATGCGTCGCCGTATCGCTCGAGGGCTTCCATTTGCCTTCAACGACCTTGCCGTCCATATCGACAACGACCATGTCGTCCGCCGTCATATCGTCATAGGAAACGCCCGACGGCTTGATGACGATAAGTCCGCGCTCGCGGTCAATGCCGGAAACATTGCCCCAGGTAAACGTGACCAGACCGTGCTTCGGAAGCTGCAGATTGGCTTCCAGAACTTCTTTTTTGAGATTCTTGAGCATGATATATACCTCCGCTGCTAATAAATACGCTGTATTGGGAAGCACCGCATACCCCCGTATGCGGTATTTTTATTGCTGTGTCTGTATGCGCATGGCCCATGCGATCGTCTGCGGAATGTCCTTGCCGGTGCGGATGAAGGCACGCATCTCCTCCTCGCGTCCCGGCGGACAGAACATACGGCTCGAAGCCCACACACGCTCTTCGGTAAAGCGGCTGTCCTGATGATAGGGGACGGTGTCGCAGGTTTCCTGATAGCGATGCAGCAGCTCCAGGCGCAGCCGAAGGATCTCCGGATCGTCCGGCTTGGCGGGATACAGGTTCACAAGCTCCTGCGGGTCGTTGAGCAGATCGTAGAATTCATGATCTCCCAGCAGCCGCTCGACAAACTTATACCGCCCGTCGAAGATCATGGTTCCCTTTTCGTGCGCCGCAGCGTTGTTCTGCGCTTCCTTTCTCGCCCAATAGGCGCTGCTCTTCGGCGTTTCCCCGCTGCCGGTATGGTATTCGTCGCACTGCACCTCATTCGGTCTGCGGCCGCCTTCGCAAAGCACCGTGCTGCGGACGGACTTTTTCCGGTCGGCGATCACATCACAAAGGCTGCGCCCGAAGTGGTCATGGTCGGGCTTCACGCCGGCATATTCCATAGCGGTCGCGTAAAAGTCCACCAGCTCCGTGAGACTTGCGGTAATACCGGCGTCCAGCGGCTCTCCCTTCGGCGGCTTTATGAGCAGCGGCACCCGCGTCAGGCAGTCGGCAAATACATTCTGCGCCTTCTCCGGCAGGTCGTAATCCCCGGCAAAGTCGCCGTGATCGGAGAGAAAGAAAATCGCGGAATTGTCGTACATCCCCGCCTTTTTCAGCGCATCGCACACCTGCCCGAACATATCGTCGATAAATGCGCACTGCGCCAGATAAGTGCGGCGCAGCTCCGTCCACTGCGCCTCCGTCCAATCCTCCAACCCGGACCGCTTTTGAATTTCGGGGATCATGGCCGGCGGGTCTTGCACATCGGCGGATCTCTTTCTCTGCCAGCTTTCCGCGTTCTCTATGAGATCATAGTACTTCTGCGGCGCGGCATAGGGCGGATGCGGATTGGTGAGGCCGATGAACATGCAGAGCGGCTTCTCTTCCGCATAGCTTTCGATTCGTCGAACGGCTGCCTGAACATCCGTGATATCGCCCCTCGCCGTCATATCCGAAACGCCGGTATAGTGCGAATACGGATACGGGCTCGGCCCCTTGCCCTTCATCATGGAAGCGGCGACCGAGGCGGGTATGAAGCGGGTGGGGGCCTCTTTATCGTAGTAGAAAACCTCATCCGCCTGACTTTCAACCAGACCGGGAATGTCGCCCGCCGTAAGGTCGTTGCGGGCGTTCATCCAGACATAGTATCCGTGTTCATGCAGCTCCGAGAAAAGATTGCTCTCTCCCGGCTGCAGAAGATAATTCATCGTCCGGTGCCCCCGCACATGCGGATACAGACCCGTCAGAAAGCTGCACCGGCTCGGGACGCACACCGGGTTCTGGCAGTAGGCGTTGGAAAAGGAAACGGCGTCCTCGCGGGCAAAAGCGTCGAGATTCGGCGTATGCGCCGCCGGGTTTCCCATATGCCCCATGGCATCGCAGCGCATTTCGTCGGGATTGAAAATGATAATATTAGGTCGCCGATCCATTGTTTGCTTCCTCCGTAAGAGTTCGGTCAGCTTTCCGCTTTGCCGAAAACGGCAGGCAGCTGACGGTCGATTTCCGGACCCCACCAGTCGCGGTATCCGGCCTTGGTCGGGTGAATGCCGTCGGCCATGTAAAGGCTCCGTGCGGCATCCTCAATGGCGTTATAGCTCTCGTCACCCCAAAGGTCGACGACGGTCAGATCGGCGTACATCTCGCGGAGAGCCAAAAGACGCTCCCGCATGGCGGCATAGTTTCGGCAGCCGCGGCTATTATAGCGCGTTCCGGTAATAAATACAACCGGGCAGTGCCATGTATCGCGGATGTACTCGATAATCGTACGCATCGCGCCCGTGACGGTGTCGGTGCCGGCATCACCGATCTCGCCGAGCGGCAGACCGCGCGTGGCGTCGTTTGTCGAGAGCTGAACGAAGAACACATCAAAGTGCTCCGAAGTATCGAGTGCCTTCAGGCGGCTCACATACGACTTGTCCGAAATGTCGCAGAGCGTCGTTCCGCCCACGGCGGACTTCGTCATCGTGCATCCGTGGCGCGCGCAGAGATACTCGCCGACAGCCGCTCCGTTCGAGGCGGTTCCGTAAAAAACGGACGAGCCGAGAACGCCGATGTGCTTTCCCTTGAGCGGACTGTCCTCGAGCGGCTCAATGCGGTCAAAACCGTATTCCTCGCGGTTGCCGGGGTGCTTTGCGATTTTATTCCGGCGGATAAATCCAAGCGGCCCGATGCCGCCCATCACGCCGAGAACGACCGTCTGTGCCGCCGCCACGGTAAGCACGGCACCTCCTGCCAGAATAAGAGCTTTTTTCTCCATCAAAACACACCTGCTTTTCAAAAATTTACATGTATGGCAAAATGCAGCCAATCATTGCCTTAGAATACATAACCGCCGAGCAGTACGATCAGCGGCAGAGAAACGATCGAGAGCAGCGTGGAGAGCACCACGGTCTGCCCCGCATAGGCATAGTCCTTGTCATAGAGCTGCGCATATACGGCCACATTCGCCCCGACCGGGCAGGACGCCGCAATGAGCAGCGCATACTTTATGCCGCTGTCGATCGGCAGCGCAAAGAGAACGGCAAGGGAAAGCAGCGGAATGAGGACGAGCCGGACGGCGCTCACAACATAGAGCTTTCCCTTCGTAAAGAGCGCCGAGAGCTTCTCCTTGGCAAGGTATGTCCCGAGCACGACCATCGCGAGCGGCGTGTTCATCGAGCATACGCCGCTGAGCGCCGTGCTGAGTACATCGGGGAGTTTTGTGCCGAGCCCCGAGAAAAAGAGCGCGAGGCCGAGCAGTGTCCCGATCATAATGGGATTGAGGAAAATGCTGCGGAGATTCGTCTTTCCGCGGCTCTCCCGAAGGACATCCGCGCCGTATGTCCACTGCAGAATGTTCAAAATCGCGATCATCGGCACCACATACAGCAGCGCCGAATCGCCGAGCACGGACTGAATGAGCGGGATGCCCATGAAACCCGCGTTGGAAAAGGCCGACGCGAAATTCTCAATAGGTCTCCTGCGGAAAATCAGCGCGGCGCACACCACGGAAAGCGCCAGAAGCAGCGCTCCGACGAGCGCGCTGACGCCGAGCGATACGATCGTATCGCCCGTGCGTTCCACGCAGAAGCTCTTCACGATGACAGCCGGAATAATGAGATGCACAAGAAGAGAAGCAAGCTCCTTGCTGCCCGCCGCCGTAATGATCCGCCTGCGGTAGAGAATGAACCCAATCAGCAGGTAGAGGAACATAATGCACAGCTGCCGGAAAATCAAAATTGCCGTATTCACAGTTTACAACACCTTCAGCTTTTCATCAAGAGTTTTGAGCATATCCTCTGAGATCATGCCGCCCGATACCTTCACCATCGCCGTGAATGTCATGTTGCGGGAGAGCGGATTGGCACGCAGCCGGTCGGCCACACCGGGAAGCACCTCGTTGATAGCGGCCGCAGCCTTCTCATCGTCGAGCAGTGCACCGATCTTGCTGTACACGCTCAGCTGCGGACGGGAAGCCGTGTCTTTCTTCCACAGATTGCGGAGGAAACGAAGGCTCATGGCGTGCCATTGGGCGACATCCGCGTTCTCGCTGCCGTCATCGGTCGTCTCCGCGGTAGCAAGCGAAAGACCGTGGTCGCCGGTGAGAAATGTGTGCGTCTCATACGGCACATGCGCCTCGGCCAGCGCGAGTGAGAGCCGAAGCGTGTTCGTCGCCGAAGTGACGCTGTCGCCCTGCGAATTGAACATGAACATCGGCGGCGTATCGCTCGTTACTTTCTCCAGAAGGTTCGGCTGTTCCAGACCGATGCGCGTGCTGATCTCGGCGGTAACAGCCGGATAGCCGAGAATGAGCGCGTTCGGACGCTGCGCAGGCTCTGCGAGCGTTGCAAGCGAAACGGCGAGATTGCCGCCGGCCGAGAACCCCACAGCGGCGATCTTATCGGGAAGGAGCGAAAGCTCTTCGGCGTGGGTGCGCAGATACTCCATCGCTTCCACGGCGTCGGCAAAGGCCTTGGGGAACACGGCAGCCATGCTCTCACGGTTCCGGCGGTCACCGGTCGTATATTCGAGCACGAACGCCTGAAAACCGGCATGCATATAGGCAAGTGCGATCGGCTCTGCCTCGCGCGCACTGCACATGGTGTATCCGCCGCCCGGCAGCACCAGAACGGCGGGACGCCGCATCATCTGCGGCAGATCCCGGTTCGGCGTCTGCACATAGCAAGTCAGCTTTGCGTGATTTGCATTGAGATACTCTTCAAACACTTTCATAGCTTTTCTCCAATCATGAATTCTTCGGAATTTTGTTGAGCGCTGCATTCAGACGCGCGAGAGTGGCGGGCGTGATGGCCTTGCCGGCAAAGCCGCTTTTCGCAAGGCTCAGGCCGACGGAAGTCTTGCACGATCTGTATGAGCTGTGGAACCCGTGACAGCAGATGACGGTCGGCAGCTTCGTGTCCACGCCCTTCGGCCGCAGGTAGAAAAAATTCAGCCGCAGATCACTTTTACACTCGCCATATTCTCGCCGCTGATCGTCACTTCGGCATGCTCGCCGCGCACGATCGCGAGGGCACGGCCGTAATAGGTCTTGAACTCGCCGCTTTGATAGCTCTCTTCCGTTCTCGGGTTGGCACTGCCGAAGCCGAGAAGCTCACCGCCTTCGACTTTTACGGTCAGCTCTTCGTCCGCATTGCATTCAATCGTGCCGTTCCCGTCCGCGAGAGAGACGGCAATGTATTTGAGATCGCCGTAGGTCTCAACGCCTGTTTCAATGTGCAGCTTCTCCTGCGCGGAGGAAAGGACGGTCCGCCCGAGCTCGCGCCCGTCCGCACCGTAGGATACGGCTTCGAGCTTTCCGGCGGCATACTTTGTCTTGAATGTCGCTTTGCACAGCTTCGTTTTCTTCCTGCCGAGCTTCTTGCCGTTCAGCCAAAGCTCGACGACCGGCGCGGAGGAGTAGATCTCCACAACGGCTTTGTTTCCCTCGCAGCCGTGCCATGCCCAGCTTGCAATGGCGTTCGAGCCGCGCCAGGTGGACTTGGAGACTTTTACGCCCGGATGATTTACCGGCTGCACGCCGACCCACGGTGTGCGGTCGAGTCCCCATGCGGCCTGCGCGAGAGCGACGGGAACGCCGGGATTTCCGAGAATATCGATGGCGCCGCAGTCGGCGAGCAGCCACGGATAGGGCTTATTGAACCGCCGCCCATCGTCTGTATATGCCCATGCGCCGATGCCGGCTTCGCCGAGATAATCCCACGCCGTCCACATGAAATCACCGACGAGGTACGGATATTTTTTGACCATATCCCAGTTCTTCGCGATATCCTGCGGGAATGTCTCGCTGCCGAAAATGACGCGGTCGGGATGCGCTTTTCCCTCGAGAGGATAGCGGCCGGAAGCGTAGTTGTACCCTGCTATATCCAGCAGATCGAGCGCGGGAGCCGTGGCAAGATCGGCGGATTTGGAGCTTGCCGATTTGTTCATACCGGTGCCGACCATGCTCGCAATGAAATTGTACATGGTGGAGTTCATGCCCTGCATTTTGTTGTCACCGTCGTTTTTGCGGCCGCCCTGCTCATCGTCGTAAATGCCCTTGCCCTTTTTGGCCGAGCTGATGATCATGAGGTTGAACCCGCCGGTAACGGCGCGGTTCGGATCGAGAGAGTGGATGAGCTCCGTCATCTGACGAACCGCTTCCACGCCCTCGTCCTTCGCCGGTTCGGACACCTCGTTGCCGATAGAGTAGAGAATGACGCTCGGATGGTTGAAATCCCGTTTTACCAGCGCACGGATGTCGTCCTCGTGATGCTCGCACCAGTCGGAGGCGTAGTCAAATTTGCTCTTGTGGTGGAACCACATGTCCCATGTTTCATCCATCATGTAAACACCGAGCTCATCGCATGCCTCGAGCATGGCGCGGGAGCAGGGATTGTGCGCGGAACGGATGGCATTGTAGCCGGCTTCCTTCATGATCTTCACGCGGCGGTATTCGGCACCGTCATAGGCGGCTGCACCGAGCAGACCGTTGTCGTGGTGGACGCATCCGCCGCGCAGCAGCGTGCGCTTGCCGTTTACATAGAGACCGGTCTTGTCCCACGTGACCTTGCGGATACCGAAGCGGATATCCTCGCTGTCCGAGCCGTTCGTTACATGCGCGGTATAGAGATTCGGCGCATCCTCGCTCCAGAGCTTCGCCTCGGGAACGGTCAGCGTAAAGTCCGTGCCGCTGCCGCTGACTGTGCCGATCGTCACGGTGACGCTTTTCGGCGACTGCACGCGAATGACGGCGGGGTCAATGCTCACGGTGGAGATCTGTACGCTCTCCGGCTCAATGGCGTCCGCCGCGCCTTCCCACAGCCACACCGGACGGTAAATGCCGCCGCCGGTGTACCAGCGGGCATTCGGCAGGTCCTTATTGTCCGCAACCACGCGAACGGTATTTTCCCTGCCGTATTCGAGCAGACCGTCGAGACACACGAAGAAGGGGATATACCCGTAAGCCGCGCCGCCGGCCGCCTTGCCGTTTACATATACGGTGCTGTTTTTGTAAACGCCTTCAAACTGCAGCAGAATGTGCCTGCCCGCCCATTCCTTCGGCGCAGTGAATTTCTTCTCGTAAATATACTCCCCGCCGACAAAAAAGCCGCTCGCGCTTCCGCCGGGGCTGTCGCTTTTGCGTCCGGCTTCCGGCATCGCGTCATGCGGCAGGGAAACGGTCTTGCCGTTATAGATCCAGTTCTCGTTAAATCTGATTTTTTTCATTTGAAACTCCTTATATGCGCGTCAGGGCGGCGGCTGATGCCGCCGCCTCTTTCGTGCGTTGTATTTTTACTGTTCGGTGTGCATGTCGTTTTGGCTCTTCAGCTTCTCACGCATATCGGCGGCAAT
>CAZKGZ010000017.1:8753-15375 GCA_964552365.1 uncultured Oscillospiraceae bacterium
CTTGCCGTGCTTGCCGACTTTCGCCTTATCCATGATCCATCCTTCGAGCGGATCGTTTACTGCGTCAAATATACGCATAACGAAGAGCAGCACCGTGCCCATCACTGCACCGAATGTGCCGAGCCCGGCGTAGTCGGTCAGATACTGCATGAACCACGATGTCATCAGACTCGCGGCAATGCAGTTCGTGAGGCACATCATCGCAGTGCCGAAGTAATTGCCGAAGCCTACGCGATCGCCTGATATTTCTTTTCTTGCCATTTTCTTTCTCTCCTTTGATAATTTCCGCATAACTTTTTCTGTTAGCGCATTCTGACTATAATCCAAAGGATCGAAAGCGTGATAACAAAAAGCGTACACTTTTAACACAAATCGATCATAATTTCGGATTTCGATTGATTTGTGTTATTTTCTCGATATAATTAATATCGCAAAGGAGGAACGACTATGCCTTATTTAAAGAAAAATACGGACCTCACGGAGTTCGTACGCCGCGTGCAGGATTGCCGGGCGGATGTGTTTTTTGTTTCAGAGGAAGGCGACCGGCTGAACCTCCGCTCGGAGCTGAGCAAGTATCTCTTTGTAACGGCATCCGCCCGTGGCTTGCTGTCCAACGGAACGATCGAATGCCAAAACGGGGAAGACTATGCGGTCCTGCGGGAATTTTTGACGGAGGAAAAGTAAATGGACGGAAGAAGCGTCAATCGAATGGAGTTTTTCTCGGAACTCATATCCTGCGGCGCCGATCTTTCCTACTGGCAGCTCGATCCGGAACTGAAGTTCATCGAGAGCACGGCGCCGAATGCCGACACCCTTTATGCGTATTTCACCATGTCGGAATGCTATGATTTTCTCAAAAGCTATGTTGCTTCGAAAAACGAGAGTCCCGTGGTGCTCACGGCGGCGATCGGCCTTTGCTGGATCGCCTCGCTGGAGATCAGTTCCGGGAATGTCTGCCGCGTGCATATGATCGGCCCGGCCTTTACGGAGGAAATATCCGTAGAGAACATCCGGCATATGTTTTATAAGAAAAAATATCCGGAAACGATGGTCAGAGAATTTCTGGAGCAGATGAATGCACTGCCGCTCATTCCGTTTACCACGTGGCTTCAATACGGGACCATGCTTCACTATACCGTTTCCGGCGAACGAGTGCATTTCAGCGACTTCAATTATCAAATCGCCGGGAAAACGGAGAAAGTACACACCGAGGCTCTCGGCTTATCGGGCAGCAAGACATCCGCCTGGCTGGCCGAACAGCATGCCATGCAGATGATCGAGGAGGGATGCCTTGACTATCAGGCGGCTTCACAGAAACTGAGCGAGTTTTCCGCCTATATTCCCTCTATGACCGGAAACCTGCCCGCAATAAAGCGTTCTGCCCAGTTTTACACGACGACCTGTACGCGCGCGGCCATTCGCGGCGGCTTGGATCCGGAGACTGCATTTACCGTCGGCGACCGCTATGTCGAGAGTCTGGAAGCTGCCTCATCCCCTACGGAAGTTTTTCAAATCAACAGCGCCATGTACGATGACTTCGTCCGCCGCGTTCATAAGCTCAAGGAGCAGAGCGGCGTTTCCACCGCCGTTCAGGCTTGCTGCAACTACATCGTTCTCCATCTATCGGATAAACTGACGCTCAACCTGCTCTCCGAAAAATTCGGCTACTCGCCCTCACGCCTCGCACAGAAATTCAAAACCGAGGTCGGCTGCTCCGTCCCGCAGTACATCAAGGAAAAGCGGATCGAACGCGCCAGACAGATGCTGTATGCCACGCAGAAAAGCGTGCAGGAGATCGGCGACGAGCTTGGTTTCTGCAATACGAGCTATTTCGTGGAGACCTTCCGCGGTGTCGTCGGCATGACGCCCGGCGAATTTCGCGGCAAGCCCGATTAAACCGGCGTATTTTCCGCTTTTTTCTTTTTGCAGAGCAGAATGATCACCGCGCACAGCGCATACCCGATCACCGGCACCCCGGCAAAGCAGAAGCGGAAGAAATTCACGACCGCCGTGCTCTGTACGATGACCTCACTGCTCGATGCGGGAGCGATATACCCGAAGCGCGATATCCCGCCGAGCAGGATGGTCTGACTGAGCCCGAGCGCGGCGGCCTGCACAAGGCTGTTCACCGAAGCGCTGAACCCGTCGGCGCGGAAACCGCTTTCCTCCGCCACGCTGTCGAGCGCCTCGGCGAGATATGACACGGTGAGGTAGCCGGGGAGAGAACCTATCGACTTGATGAACAGAGCGTCGAGCACGAACGGCATGCTCGACCCGGCAAAATACACGCCGATACTGCCAGCCGCCGCGACGAAATATCCGATCACCGTGATCGGCCGCTTGCCGTACTTTTTCACCATCGGCCACAGAAGGAAAATGCCGTAGCCCATCGGTGCCTGACCGACAACGTTCACGAGGATCTGCTTCGCCGCGCCCGATGCGACGGAATTTCCGAGCACCCAGTTGCAGTAATAGAGCATCACGCTGCTCGTGAGATTGCCGCTGATGTAGGAAAGAAACGAGTAGATCATAATGAGGATCCAGAACCGGTTCGTGAGGCACGCCCGGATCTGCTGCCGCAGCGAAGCGGTCTGCGCCGCACGCTCGCCGCTCGACACGCGCTCCCGCGTGAAATAGTACTCAAGCATCGTCGCCGGAATGGCAAAGATCGAGATAATGCTCATCACGCGCAGCCATCCGCTCTGCGCCCCTTCACCGACGCCCATGAACCGAACGAGCAGCGGCATCACGATCGTCGTCATCACGCCCGGCAGCATCGAGGTCGCCATCGAGGTGAGCATCGCAAGGCTGTCGCGCTGCTTGCCGTCCGAGGTGGAAAGCGGTACCATGAGCGTGTGGCTGAGCGTGTAGAAATTGTACGCGAGCGCAAAAAAGAGATTGTAGCTCACGACAACCCATGCGATCTGCACGCGGTAGGAAGCCCTCGGCACGGTATAGAGCAGCAGACCGCATACGGTGAGCAGCACGCCCGAGAGCAGGATCCACGGCCTCGCCTTGCCCTGCGCAGAGCGGGTACGGTCAATGACCTGTCCGAGAAAGAGCGCGGCCACGCCCGCAAAGAGCTTCGACGCAAACGGCATCCATGTGAGGAACGCACCGGCCAGACCGAGCACATCCGTATAAAACTGCGTGAGATAGGTGCCCGAAAGCGCGGTGTTCACCGTGTACACAAGGCACGGCCCGAGAAAATATCCGAGGATCTTTTCGCTTTTTCCGACCTCATCGCCGTGAATGCGCGAGGAAAAGACCGGCGCGGAAAGCAGCAGCTTCATGCACAGCTCCCCCTTGATTCAACAAAGTGAAATTTTATAAACAGGTGTTGACGAACTTACAAAAAGAGAGTATCCTATTCGCCGAAGAATGGCAACCCTCAATCTTCGACAAAGTGTAAGTTCGTCAACACTTTTGCTGCATTTGCTGATTTTCGGAGGAAATTTTTGTGAACAGTCTGGATGCGAGAGCGCGATACACAAGAGGCGAGATCCGCCGGTGCCTGCTGGAGCTTCTGAAGAAAAAGTCCATCGAGAAGATCACCGTGACGGAGATCTGCCAAATGGCGCAGCTGAACCGTGCGACATTCTATAAGCATTATCTCGATGTGCCGGATCTTCTCGAAAAAACGGAGAACGACCTTCTCGAGCAGCTCCGCGCCGCTCTCGGCGAAGCTTATTCCGTGAAGGGCATCACAATAGAAAGTCTGTGCAGCTCTCTCGAGCGAACGCTTGATTTTATCCGCGGCGGCGCGGACGAATTCATGGTCCTCGCCTCGGATAATGCCGATCCCATGCTGCCCACCAAAACGTTCGAGCTCGTCACAAAACTCTTTTACCCCGTGTTTGAAAAAAACATGGCCGCCCTCGACGAGCACAAGCGCGAAATGCTCTATAACTATCTCACGCTCGGCTGCGGCGGCGTCCTCATGACATGGGTCCGCACCGGCATGCGGGAGAGCAGCCGGGAGATCGCCTCGTTCATCCTGACGCTCTCCCTCGGTACCAGCCGAAGCCTGTGAGAAAAGTGCGCGGCAATACCACTTTTTGCGCAGTGAAAGGCAAATTATAGGTTTCCTTTCTCTCACTAATGTTGTATAATAACACGGTTATAAGCTTATAAAAGGATAAGCTCCCCCGGGAGCACAGGAGGTATATCGATATGAAGATAGCCGTTATCTGCGGCGGTTTGAGTGCCGAGCGTGATGTTTCCATCAGCACCGGCACGGGCGCGGCGCGCGCTCTGCGCGAGCGCGGACATAAAGTAGCCATGGTCGATCTGTTCCTCGGCGACGAGAAAGCGGCCGCCGACCCGGAGAGTGCCTTCACCTCCGATACGGAAAGCTCGGTCTACTCCGTCCGCGAAACGGAGCCGGATCTGGAGAAGATCCGCCGGCAGCGCGGCGGCAAAAGCCTCATCGGGCCCGGCGTGCTGGAGATCTGCCGCGCGGCGGACATCGCCTTTCTCGCCCTGCACGGCGCCGAGGGCGAAAACGGCAAGCTGCAGGCGTGCCTGGACATTTACGGCATCCCGTACACCGGCAGCGGCTACCTCGGCAGCGCTCTCGCCATGGATAAGGAACTGAGCAAGATCCTCTTCCGCGAAGCCGGCATCACGACGCCTCCCGGCGTGACGCTGCACCGCGGCGACACGGTTCCCGCGGAGATCGGCTTCCCGTGCGTGGTAAAGCCCTGCTCCGGCGGCTCGTCCGTCGGCACGAGCGTTGTGACGGAGCCCGAAAAGCTCGCCGCCGCGCTTGAGGATGCCTTTTCGTGCGACAGTTCTGTCCTCGTGGAAAAATACATCCGCTCCCGCGAGCTGACCGTCGGCGTTATGGACGGCCGCGCGATGGCGGTCATCGAGATCATCCCCAAGACCGGATTCTATGACTATAAAAATAAATATCAGGCCGGCCTCACCGAAGAGATCTGCCCCGCACCGCTCTCTGCCGAGGAGACCGAGCGCGTGCAGCGTCAGGCCGAGCGCGTCTACCGCGCCCTGCACCTCGACGCCTACGGCCGCGTGGACTTCCTGATGGACAAGGAAGACGGCACACTCTACTGCCTCGAAGCCAACACGCTCCCCGGCATGACGCCCACGAGCCTCATCCCGCAGATGGCCGCCGCCGAAGGCATGAGCTACGGCGAGCTGTGCGAAAAAATCATCGAAGTATCGCTGAAGAAGTACGCCAAATGAAAAAAATGACTCTCGGAGAAATGCTCGCTGCCTGCGGCGGCGAGTGGCAGGGTGATCCCGCCCTCCTCGATAAAGCCCCCGAAAACATCGTGACCGACAGCCGTCAGGCCGGAGAGGGAAGCCTTTTCCTCGCGCTGCGCGGCGAAAAAACGGACGGACACAAATATATTCCCGATGTCCTGCAAAAGGGCGCGCTGGCTGTCCTGTGCGAAAAGCGCGGTGCAGACGGCGAGCCGCGCCTCATTGTCCCCGATACGCTCACGGCCATGCAGTCCCTCGCGGCGGCAAGCCGCAAGCGCTGGAGCATT
The DNA here is from genome assembly GCA_964552365.1 of uncultured Oscillospiraceae bacterium. Lineage (GTDB taxonomy): Bacteria > Bacillota > Clostridia > Oscillospirales > Oscillospiraceae > Apopatocola. The sequence goes on from CAZKGZ010000017.1 coordinate 14,270, forward strand.
CCGTTCCTCGGCGTCACGGGCAGCGTCGGCAAAACGACCGCCAAGGAAATGATCGCGGCGGCGCTCTCCGGCAAGCTCTCGGTATTCAAAACGCCCGGCAGCATGAACGGTCAGATCGGCATTCCGGTCTCGCTCATCGGCCTGCACGGCGACTATGACGCCGCCGTCATCGAAATGGGCGTATCGCTCTTCGGCGAGATGACGCGCCTTACGAACATGGTGCACCCCGATATGGCGCTCTTTACGAACATCGGCGACGCGCATCTCGAAGCCCTCGGCGACCGACCCGGCGTTCTCCGCGCCAAGTCCGAGATCCTCCTCGGCATGAGCCCCGATGCCGTCATCTTTGCCAACGGCGACGATGCCCTCCTGAGCAAAGCCGACTTCGGCCGCCGCACCGTCCTCTTCGGCCTCGGCGAAAACTGCGCCGTCCGTGCGGAAGAGGTAAAGCAGAACGGGGGAGAGCTCTCCTGCCGCATCGTGTCCGGCAGCCGGAATTTTCCCGTCACCGTCCCGGCGTACGGCACCTATATGATCTACTCCGTCCTCGCAGCGGCAGCCGTCGCCATCGAGCTCGGTCTCACGGACGAGGAGATCGCCCGCGGACTGCAAAGCTACCAAACCGTAGGACGGCGCTCCCGCGTCGTGAAAACGCCGCTCTGCACGCTCGTGGATGACTGCTACAACGCCAACCCGACCTCGGACTGCGCCGCCATCGACTCGATGGCATCGCTTCCCGGACGGCGCGTGTGCATCCTCGGCGACATGCTCGAAATGGGGGAGAACGCCCCGGCGCTCCACCGCTCCGTCGGCGAGTACGCCGCCTCCCACGGCGTATCGCTCGTCCTCACGCAGGGAAACCTCGCCGGATACATCGCCGAAGGCGCCGGTCCCATCGGCCACCATTTCCCCGACCGCGCCTCGCTCCTGCAAAAGCTCCCCGAGCTCCTCGAACCCGGCGACGTCGTCCTCGTAAAAGCCTCCCACGGCGCCAAATTCGACGACATCTCCGAACAAATCGAAAATCTTTTATAACAAAACCGATTATAATAAAGGCAGCCATTCCGACACCGAATGGCTGCCTTTTTATCTGCCGTCCGAAACAA
>CAZKGZ010000018.1:0-14485 GCA_964552365.1 uncultured Oscillospiraceae bacterium
TCAAACTCCCGGATCACCTGCAGAAAGGCTTCGGCGTAGCGGGTGGCTTTTACTTCGCCTACGCCGTTTACCTTGAGAAATTCGTCGCGGGTGCGGGGGGCTTTGGCGGCCATGTCGGCGAGAGTGGCGTTGGAGAAGACGACATATGCCGGGACACGCTCCGCGGCGGCGATCTTCATCCGTTCCGCCTTGAGCGCTTCGAAAAGACCGTCGTCGACAGCAGCGGCGGGCGCGGCGCCTTTGGCGGGGCTCACTTTTTTCTTTCTGTCCGGGGCTGCCGCCTCTTCCACCGCCATAGAGACCTTCTCACCGCCGAAGAGCACAGCGGAGGCCTTCTCGGTCGGCTCAAAGGTGAAGTGCTCGGAGTTCGTGCGCACATAGCCCTCGGACTCGAGAAAGTCCGTCATGGCATTGACCTTTTCGCGCGGAACATCCTTCATAAGGCCGTAGGTCGAGAGCGTTTCGAGCCCGAGCTCGAGAATGCGCCGGTCGCGGCTGCCGCGCAGGATGCGGACAACGAGCGCCTTGCCGACATAGTAGCCGAGCTGCTCCCTTACGCGCATCACGCACGAGAGGATCATCTGCGCGGGGACGGTGATGTCCTCCGTCCGGTAGCTCCGGCGGCAGTTGCCGCAGTTCGGGCAGGTGTCGCCGTGCGGCTGGCCGAAGTAGTCGAGAATGTACCCGCGAAAGCACTTCGAGGTCTTGCAGTAGCCGGTCATAACGCCGAGCCGCTCATAGTCCTTGGCGCGGATGCGCTCGCGCTCCTCATCCTCGAGCTCTTCGCCGCCGCCGTTCTGAATGAGAAATTTGGCCGTCTCCACATCGCCGGACGACCAGAGGAGGATGCAGTCGGCACTCTCGCCGTCGCGTCCGGCGCGGCCCGCCTCCTGATAGTACGCCTCGAGGCTCTTCGGCATATTGTAATGGATGACGAAGTTCACATTCGACTTGTCGATGCCCATGCCGAAGGCGTTTGTGGCAACGATCACCTCGGCGCGGTCGTACTGAAAATCATCCTGACTCTGCCGCCGCGCAGCGTCCTCCATGCCGGCGTGGTAGCACACAGCGGCGATGCCGTCCTCGCACAGCTGCCGGCACACCTTTTCGGCATTGGCGCGCGTGGCGCAGTAGACGATGCCGGTCTTGCCGCGGCGCTCCCGGATCAGCTCGAGGAGCGCGGCGGATTTGTTTTTCGGGCGGCGCACATCGAAAAAGAGGTTCGGCCGGTCAAAGCCGGTGACGACGGTTTTCGGATCCTGCAGGCGAAGAAGGCGAACGATGTCGCTCTGCACCTCCGCCGTGGCGGTCGCGGTGAGCGCCGTTACGGGCGGGCGCACCGGCAGAGAGTCCACAAAGTCCGGGATGCTCCGGTAGCTCGGGCGGAAGTCCTGTCCCCACTGCGAAATGCAGTGCGCCTCGTCCACGGCGATGAGCGACACCTGCAGGGAACGCATGACCGAGGAAAACCCCTCGCCGCCGAGGCGCTCCGGCGCGACATACAGAATTTTATATTCGCCGTCCCGCACGCGGCGGTACACGGTGCGAAGCTGCTCGGACGTGAGAGAACTGTTGATGAATGCGGCGGGGATGCCCGCATCGCGCAGCGCCGCCACCTGATCCTTCATGAGGGAAATGAGCGGTGAGATGACGAGCGTGAGCCCCGGCAGGAGCAGCGCGGGGATCTGGTAGCAGATCGATTTGCCGCCGCCGGTCGGCATGATGCCCATCGCGTCCCGGCCGGACAGCACGGCATCAATGAGATCCTCCTGCCCCGGGCGAAACCCACTGTGCCCGAAATAATGCTTCAGCGCCGCATACTTATCCATAATATCCTCCAAAAAAATACAAGCAGATCACAGGCAGCGCCGCAGACGACATTGCCTTTAATATCCCATATCTTCCAAAACTTTTCGATAAAACCGAAACGCCGTCGGCATGGCGAGGGCTTCGCGCTCGGGCTTCGTCACCCAGATGTATTCGGGTGACTTTTCGCGGCAGCGGACGATGTAGCCGCGCATGTGCCATTCCACATGGCTGAAAATGTGCACCGCTTCGCCGCAGGGCTCGCCGCCTTCGGGCGCGTCGGGGGAGAGGTCGTTCGGAAATTCCCACAGGGAGGCCAGAAGCCCCTTATCGGGACGCCGCCGCACGGCGACTGTCTCGCCGCACAGCAGGAGCAGCACGCGCCGATGCTCGATGCGGCGCGGCTTTTTCTCCGGCTGCACGGGGTAGAGGGTCTCCTCACCGACGCGGTGCGCTGCGCAGTATGAGGCGATGGGGCAGACGCCGCAGTCCGGCGTGCCGACCGTGCAGACCGTCTCGCCGAGCTCCATGAGACCGGCCGTGAACGCGCCGCACTCCCCGGCGGGGTAAATGCCGCGCAGCGCTTCGCGGAACTGCTTTTTCACTTTGTCGCTCCCGATGCTCTCCGAAAAGCACTCCATGCGCGCGAGGACACGGAGCACATTGCCGTCCACCGCAGGCTCCGGCAGACCGAAGGCAATTGAGGCGATCGCGCCCGCCGTATAGTCCCCGATGCCGGGGAGTGCGCGCAGCGCCGCCGCATCTGCAGGGAACCGGCCGCCGTACTGTTCGCACACGACCCGGGCGCATTTGTGCAGATTCCGCGCGCGGGAGTAGTAGCCGAGCCCCTCCCAGAGCTTGAGCACCGCATCCTCCGGCGCGGCAGCCAGTGCCTCCACGGTCGGGAATGCCGCCGTAAAGCGCTCAAAATATTCGCGCGCGGCTTCGATGCGCGTCTGCTGCAGCATGATCTCCGAGACCCACACGCGATACGGCGTCACATTCTCCCGCCACGGCAGGGCGCGCGCCGACTCTTTATACCAGTCCACCAAGGGACGCGAAAAATCTTCCATAAACCAATCTCCGACGGCGGCCGTGTGCCGCCTTCTTTTATTATACTGTGTTTTTCGATAATTGACAACCTTGCTATTTCGCACGCAAACGGTTATAATATATTCGTAGAAATATTTTTTCGCTGTATCTTTGAAAATTAAGGAGAAAAATTATGGACTATCGTCGTTTCGGAAATACCGTCATCGCCCGCTTTGACCGCGGGGAGGAAGTGCAGGAGTGCCTGCGTGCCGTATGTGAGAAGGAGAACATCCGCCTTGCGAGCATCTCCGCTCTCGGCGCAACGGACAAGTTCACCGTCGGCGTTTACAACGTCGACGAGCAGCAGTACCACGCGCTCACCTTCACCGGCGCGCACGAGATCGTCTCGCTCACCGGCACTGTGAGCACAATGAACGGCGCATATTACAGCCATCTGCACATGAGCGCCGCGAACGAAGCCGGCACCGTGGTCGGCGGCCATCTCAACGCCGCCTACATCAGCGCCACGTGCGAAATGGTCATCACCGTCATCGACGGCACGGTCGACCGCGTGAAGGACGAGAATGTCGGCCTGAATGTTTTCAAGTTCTGATCCATGACCGAAAAGCTCTATTATCAGGATTCGCACTTGTTTGCATTCACCGCCCGCGTGCTCTCGTGCGAAGAGCGAAACGGCTCTTTTGCCGTGACGCTCGACCGCACCGCCTTCTTCCCGGAGGGCGGCGGACAGGGCGGCGACATCGGCACGCTCGGCTCTGTCCGGGTCACGGACACCCACGAGAAAAACGGCGAGGTCGTCCACTTCTGCGATGCCCCTCTCGCGGTCGGTGAGGAAGTGCGCGGCGAGGTCAATGCGGAGATCCGCTTTGCCCGCATGCAGATCCACAGCGCGGAGCATCTCGTCTCCGGCAACGCGCACGCGCTCTGGGGCTGCGAGAACATCGGCTTCCACATGGACGAGCACGGCGCGGTCATCGACTTTGACCGCGAGCTCGACGCCGAACAGCTGCGCCATCTCGAGCGCCTCGCAAACGAGGCCGTATGGAAGAACCTTCCGGTGAACATCCTCTGGCCGACCGAGGAGGAGCTCGCCGCGCTCACCTTCCGCCAGAAAAAGGAGCTCGCCATGCCGGTGCGCATCGTGCAGGTGCCGGGCGTGGACTGCTGCGCCTGCTGCGCGCCGCACGTGAGCTTCACCGGCGAGATCGGGCTCATCCGGCTCAAAGACCGCATGCGCCACCGCGGCGGCGTGCGCTTCACGATGCTCGCCGGCCGCGCGGCTTACGAGGACGCCGCCGAGTGCTATGTCCAGACCGAGGGACTCTCCCGTCTCTTCTCCGCGCAGCAGAACGGCCTCTGCTCCGCCGCCGAGCGGGTGCTCGGCGATCTGGAGGCGGAAAAGTACGCCCGCGCGGGCTTTGAAAAGCGCTGCGTTTCGGCACTGCTCGCCTCTCTCACGCCGTGCGAGGGAAACCGCCTGTTCTTCGAGGACGACCTCACGAGCGCCGCGCTTCGCGCACTGGCCGAAGGCGGCAAAACTCTCTGCTCCGGCATCAGCGCCGCATTCTGCCCGGAAAACGGCGGCTACCGGTATGTCATGGCATCGGAGAACGTGGACCTGCGCGCCGCTTCGCGCGACATCAACGCCGCGCTGGAAGGCCGCGGCGGCGGTGCGCCGGGCATGATCCAGGGAAGCGTCCGCGCCTCCCGCGAAAAAATCGAGGAATACTTTTATGGCAAAGGCGAACGATAAGCAAAACGAAAAAACGAATGTGATGCGCCTCCTCGACCAGGCGGGCATCACCTATACGCCGCATTACTACGACGCATCGCTCTCGTCCGGCACGGATGTCGCCGCGGCCCTCGGACAGAGCGCGGAGTGCGTTTTCAAAACGCTCGTGACCGTGGCCAATACCGGCGAGCACTTCGTGTTCGTCATATCCGCCCCCGCGACGCTCTCGCTCAAAAAGGCGGCGAAGGTCGCGGGCGTGAAGAGCATCGCCATGCTGCCGCAGAAAAATCTCCTGCCGCTCACCGGCTATGTCCACGGCGGCTGCTCGCCGATCGGCATGAAAAAGCCGTTTCCCACGTGGATCGACGAAACGGCCCTCCTGACCGATGCGTTCTGCTGCAGCGCCGGACGCCTCGGCGCGCAGATCGAGACCGATCCGCAGGCTCTCGCCGACTACATCGGCGCGGAGTTTGCCGATGTCACCGAAGAATAGACCATACAATATATAATATAGTAGGAGGGACCCCATGAACCCCGAAACGGAACGCATTCGAAACTGTCTCGCCGCCGTGCGGCGCATTACCGATTTTGTCCCCGAAGTGGCTGTCGTGCTCGGCTCCGGTCTCGGCGGCTTTGCCGATCAGATCGAGGCGGTCGCCTCGGTGCCGTACACCGAGCTGCCCGGCTTCCCCGTATCCACCGCACCCGGCCATGCCGGCCGCTTCGTGCTCGGCTATGTGGAGAAGACGCCTGTCGTTGTCATGCAGGGGCGCGTGCATCTCTATGAAGGCTACAGTGCAAAGGATGTTGTCCTGCCCGCGCGGCTCATGCAGGCCATGGGCGCGAAGATCTTCTTCGTCACCAACGCCTCCGGCGGCATCCGCGAGGATCTGACGGCCGGCACGCTCATGAGCATCACCGACCATTTGAGCCCGTTCGTCCCGAATCCGCTCATCGGCGCGAATCTGGACGAGCTCGGCGACCGCTTCCCGGACATGACCCACGCCTACGATCCCGCCCTGCGCGCCATCCTGCGCGAGACGGCGGAGAAGGACGGCATCGACCTCAAGGAGGGCGTGTACATCCAGTTTACCGGCCCGAGCTACGAAACGCCCGCCGAGATCCGCGCCGCGCGCACCTTGGGCGCCGACGCCGTCGGCATGTCCACCGTCGTCGAGGTCATCGCCGCGAACCACGCCGGCATGCGCGTGTGCGGCGTGTCCTGCATCGCCAACCGCGCCGCCGGTCTTGCCGGCCATCCGCTCACCGGCGAGGAAGTCATCGAGGCGGCCAACGCCGCCGCACCGAAATTCAAGCGGCTGCTGTGGGATTCCATCGCCGCCATGCATACGGAGGAAACGAAATGATCCGCTTCTATAACGGCAGACTGCTCTCCCTGGCCGACGGCTTTGACATCACCGATCAGGAAGTATGGGTCGACGGAGCCGTGATCCGCTATGTCGGCCCCGCCGCCGAAGAGCCCCCGGCCTTCGAGCGTGAGATCGACCTCAAGGGCAACCTCCTGATGCCCGGCTTCAAAAACGCCCACGCGCACAGCGCAATGACATTCCTGCGCTCCTATGCCGACGACCTGCCGCTGCAGAGCTGGCTCTTTGACAAAGTTTTTCCGCTGGAAGCCAGACTCACGCCGGACGACATCTACGCTCTCACGCGCCTCGCCGTGCTCGAATATGCGGCGGGCGGCATCACCTGCGCCTTTGATATGTACTATAAGCGCGATGCGTTCGCACAGGCGGCCATCGACACCGGCTTCCGCATGGTCATGTGCGGCGCGCTCGCGGCGGGCGACGACTGGTCGGTCGGCGAGGCGGACACCGTCAAGTTCAACCACCTCCATCCGCTCATCTCGTATATCCCCGGCATCCACGCCGAGTACACGGCGAACATCGATCTCATCCATTATATGAAAACGCTCGTGGACAAATACAAGATGCCGTTTTTCACCCACAACTCGGAGACGAAGAGCGAGGTGGAAGGGTGCATCGAGCGCCACGGCCTCACCCCGACGCGGCTCTTCGAGGAGAACGGCCTCTTCGAGTACGGCGGCGGCGGCTTCCACTGCGTATGGCTCAGCGAGGAAGACATGGACATCTTCGCCCGCCGCGGCCTTTACGCCGTCACCTGCCCCGCATCGAACGCCAAGCTCGCGAGCGGCATCGCGCCGGTGAGTGAGCTGCTGCGGCGGAACATCCCCCTCGCCATCGGCACGGACGGCCCGGCGAGCAACAACGCGCTCAATATGTTCCGCGAAATGTATCTCGCCGCCGTGCTCCAGAAGATCCGCGAAAACGACGCCGCCTCGTGCGATGCCCGCGAGATCCTCCGCGCCGCGTGCAGCACCGGAGCGCGCGCCATGCGCCTCGATGCCGACTGCATCGCCCCGGGCAAGCTCGCCGACATGATCGTCCTCGACATGCATCAGGCAAATATGCACCCCGAGCACAACACCGTGAAGAACATCGTCTACAGCGGCTCGAACAGCAACGTTCTCCTCACGATGGTGAACGGCAAGGTCCTCTACGAAAACGGCGAATTCCACGTAGGCGACGACCCCGAGACCATCATAGCCGCCGCAAAAAAGGCCACCGACCGCATCATCGGCGCCTGAGAGGCGGACCTGACTCCGGCTTTCGAAAAAAATCGGAGTTTTTCACAAAAAATCATGAAAAAATTTGGATACTCCCCTTGACAAAAGGGGAGTATTTTGGTATTCTGTCAAAGCGCCTGTGCGAAGAAGCAGGGCGTATTATGCGGTGAAGCGGGAGATTGCATCGTCAGACGGTGGTAACTTCCGTGGAGTATGTCCGTAAATCGGGCGGCTGAGAGTTTACATCCCCCTGCCACATGAGGCGTATATCGCCGTGACGGGAAGAAAAACCGGCCATCATAAGCCGGTTCTCTTTTCGGCGCGGGTTTGATACGCACGGCGCGGTGGATGAAAACTTCTCACCGTACACCGGGTGGACGCCAACACCCAAAGTACGAAAGTTTTGGAGGAACAAACCATGGCAGCAAAGAAAATGATTCGCATCCGCCTCAAGGCCTACGACCATCAGCTGATCGACAAGGCCGCCGAGACCATCGTGGAGACCGCCAAGCGCACCGATGCGCAGGTTTCCGGCCCCATCCCCCTGCCGACGCAGAAGGAAGTCATCACCATCCTGCGTGCGGTTCACAAGTATAAGGACAGCCGTGAGCAGTTCGAGCGCCGCACCCACAAGCGCCTCATCGACATCATCGCTCCCACCCAGAAGACTGTGGAAGCCCTGTCGACCATGGAGCTCCCCGCCGGTGTGCAGATCGAGATCAAGCTCTGAGATATACCTTATATCTTAAACCCCAGGCAAACAGCGACCCCTTATTAAATTCTGTATTGAACCCCGCGCCTTAAAAGATAAGGCAGGGTCAAGTCGGGAGCCTCCGGACAAAGATCCATGCGACCCGACCAATAACCTGAAAGGAGCAATCCAATGAAAAAGGCCATCATCGGCAAGAAGGTCGGCATGACGCAGATCTTCGACGAGACGGGCAAGGTCGTTCCGGTAACCGTTATCGAAGCCGGCCCGTGCAAAGTGGTCCAGAAGAAGTCCGTTGAAAAGGAAGGCTACGCCTCCGTTCAGCTCGGCTTCGAGGAAATCCCCGAGCGCAAGCTCAACAAACCCGAAAAGGGTCATCTCGACAAGGCCGGCGTCGGCGCGCTCCGCGTGCTGCACGAGTTCCGCCTGGAGAATTCCGACGAGATGAACGTCGGCGACATCGTCAAGGCCGACGCCTTCAAAGAAGGCGACAAGGTCGACGTCACCGGCATCAGCAAAGGCAAGGGTTACGCCGGCGTCATCAAACGCTGGGGCGCCCAGCGCACTCCTACCACCCACGGCGGCGGCCCTGTCCACCGTCATGCAGGTTCCATGGGCTCCTCCACGGATCCCAGCCGCATCCTTCCCGGCAAGATCGGCGCAGGCCACATGGGTGCCGAGCAGGTCACGGTGCAGAACCTCGACGTTATCAAGGTTGACCCCGAACTGAATATGATCGTCATCCGCGGCGCCATTCCCGGCCCCAAGGGCGGCATCGTGTTCATCAAGAACACTGCGAAGACCCTCATCGTCAAGAAGGTCAACGTCAGCACCAGCGTCAACCCGCAGAAGGCCTCCGCGCGTACCAACCCGCAGAAGGCTTCCGCCCGTACACGCTAAGGAAAGGAGAGTGTGATTTATGCCTAAGGCGAATCTTTACAACATGGCCGGCGAGGTTGTCGGCGAGGTTGAGCTCTCTGAAGCTGTTTTCGGCATCGAGCCCAACGAGGTCGTTCTTCATGCGGCCATCAAGAACCATCTGGCCAATTGCCGTCAGGGCACCCAGAGCGCTCTGACCAAGGGTGAAGTTTCCTACTCCACCATCAAGCCCTGGCGTCAGAAGGGCACCGGCCGCGCCCGCGCCGGTTACAAGGGCAGCCCCGTGTGGACGCACGGCGGTGTCGCCTTTGCCCCCAAGCCGCGCAGCTACCGCTACACCATGAACCGCAAGGAAAAGCGTATCGCCCTGAAGAGCGCCCTGTCCGTGAAAGCGGCCGAGAGCAAGATCTTCGTGGTGGACGCCCTCAGCTTTGACGAGATCAAGACGAAGGCCTGCGCCTCCCTGCTCGGGAAGCTCGGCGCCGAGAACGCCATGATCATCACCGAGACCGTGAACGAGAACGTCATCAAGAGCGCCCGCAACATCCCCGGCGTCGAGACGACCATCGCCACCATCCTCTCCCCCTACGAGATCATGAAGGCCCGTTCTCTGGTCGTTGACAAGGCTGCCCTTGCCAAGATCGAGGAGGTTTACTGCTGATGAAGAGCGTTTATGATATCATCATTCGCCCGGTCATCACCGAGCAGTCCATGGAAGACCTGGACATCAAGAAGTTCGCTTTCGAAGTGGCGAAGGATGCCACCAAGATCGAAGTGAAAAAGGCTGTGGAAGAGATCTTCGGCGTCACCGTCGTTAAGGTGACCACCACGACCGTCCACGGCAAGGAAAAGCGCACCGGCCGTTATCCCGCCGGCTTCGCTAAGACCTGGAAGAAAGCCGTTGTCAAGCTGAGCGAAGACTCCAAGAACATTGAGATCTTCGAAGGCATGGCCTAAGGGAGGGAAAGAGAATGTCTATTAAAACGTATCGTCCTGTAACCCCCGCCCGCCGGCACATGACCGTTTCCGGCTTCGACGGAGTCGACAAGCATGCCGAACCGGAGAAGTCCCTGGTCGAGGTTAAGAAGAAAAACGCCGGACGCAACTGCTACGGCCGCATCACCGTTCGCCATCACGGCGGCGGCAACCGTCAGAAGTACCGCATCATCGACTTCAAGCGCGACAAGCGCGATGTCGAGGCGAAGGTCCTCCGTCTGGAGTACGACCCCAACCGCAGCGCTTACATCGCTCTGGTTGAGTACCCCGACAGCGAGCGCCGCTACATCCTCGCCCCCGTCGGTCTGTCCGTCGGCGACGCCATCATTGCCGGCGAAGGCGCCGACATCAAGCCGGGCAACTCTCTGCCTCTGGCGAACATCCCCGTGGGTACCGTTATCCACAACATCGAAATGTACCCGGGCAAGGGTGCGCAGCTCGTCCGCTCCGCCGGCAACGCCGCGCAGCTCATGGCTAAGGAAGGCGCTCTCGCGACCGTCCGTATGCCGTCCGGCGAAATGCGCAAGATCCGCATGAACTGCTACGCCACCATCGGTCAGGTGGGCAACCTCGACCACGCCAACGTCGCTCTCGGCAAGGCCGGCCGTGTCCGCCACATGGGTTGGCGCCCGAAAGTCCGCGGTTCCGTCATGAACCCGTGCGACCACCCGCACGGCGGCGGCGAGGGCAAGGCTCCTGTCGGACGTCCCGGCCCTGTCACTCCGTGGGGCAAGCCGACCCTGGGTTACAAGACCCGCAAGAAAAAGAACCCGACCGACAAGTTCATTGTCAAGCGCCGCAACGCTAAGTAAGGAGGGAAGGAAATATGAGCAGAAGCATCAAGAAAGGCCCCTTCGCAGCTCCCGAGCTGCTCAAGAGAGTCGAAGAACTGAACAAGGCCGGCGAGAAGAAGGTCCTCAAGACCTGGTCCCGCAGCTCTACGATCTTCCCGTCCTTTATCGGTCACACCTTCGCTGTGCATGACGGACGCCGTCACGTCAGCGTGTATGTCACCGAGGACATGGTCGGTCATAAGCTTGGCGAGTTCGTGCCTACCCGCACGTTCCGCGGCCACGCCGGCAGCAAGACCGCCGGTAAGTAAGGAGGAGAGATACTGATGGAAGCAAGAGCTGAACACAAATTCGCGCGTATTTCTCCCCGCAAGGTCAAGATCGTCTGCGATCTGATCCGCGACAAGGACACCGAGCTTGCCAAGGGCATCCTCATGAACACCCCGAACGCCGGTGCGGCCCTGCTGTACAAAGTTCTGTGCAGCGCCTGCGCCAACGCCGAGAACAACCATGAGATGGATCCCTCCAAGCTGTACGTTTCCAAGGTGATGGTCACCGCCGGCCCGACCATGAAGCGCGGTCGTGCCTCCGCCCGTGGCCGCTACGCGCGTATCCTTAAGAGAACCAGCCACATCACCGTTGTTGTGGCGGAAAAGGAGGCTTGATTTATGGGACAGAAAGTTAATCCGCACGGCCTCCGCGTCGGCGTCATTAAAGACTGGGATTCCCGCTGGTATGCCCGTCCCGACAAGGTCGGCGATCTGATCGTCGAAGACGACAAGATCCGCAAGTACCTCAAGAAGAGACTGTACGCCGCCGGCGTGCCCACCATTGAGATCGAGCGCAACAGCAACCAGGTCCGCATTTTCGTGCACTGCTCCCGCCCCGGTGTGATCATCGGCAAGAACGGCGCAGAGATCGAAAAGCTCCGCCAGGATGTTGAGAAGCTCATCGGCAAGAAGGTCGCCATCTCCATCGTTGAGGTGCGCACCCCCGACACGAACGCACAGCTCGTCGCCGAGAACATTGCCCAGCAGCTCGAAAAGCGCATCGGCTTCCGCCGTGCGATGAAGAATGCCATCGGCCGCGCCATGCGTATGGGCGCCAAGGGCATCAAGGTCTCCTGCGGCGGCCGCCTCGGCGGTGCCGAAATTGCCCGCAGCGAAACCTACCACGAAGGCACCATCCCCCTGCAGACCCTCCGCGCCGACATCGACTACGGCTTTGCCGAAGCCGCGACCACTTACGGCCGCATCGGTGTGAAAGTCTGGATCTACAAGGGCGAGATCCTCACCACCACGCTGCGCACCACGCCGCGCGTGATGGACACCAGCAAGCCTTTCAACGAGCGTCGTCGCGATGATCGCCGCGGCGGACGCCGTGATGATCGCCGCGGCGGCTACAACCGCGACAACCGCGCCCCCGGTCAGGGCTACAACCGTGACAACCGCGCACCCGGCCAGAACAACGGCCAGCGTCCCGCGGGTCAGGGCTACAACCGCGCCGGCGGCCAGCGTCCTGCCAACCAGGGCTACAGCCGTCCCGCTGCCCCCAAAGAAGGAGGTAATTCCTGATGTTAATGCCTAAGAGAGTCAAATACCGCCGCCAGCAGCGCGGCCGTATGAAGGGCAAAGCCACCCGCGGCAACGTCGTCAACTACGGCGAGTACGGCCTGATGGCTACCGAGCCCTGCTGGATCACGGCCAACCAGATCGAGGCCGCCCGTGTCGCCATGACCCGCTACACCAAGCGCGGCGGCCAGGTTTGGATCAAGATCTTCCCGGACAAGCCCGTGACCCAGAAGCCCGCCGAGACCCGTATGGGCTCCGGCAAAGGCTCTCCCGAGTACTGGGTGGCCGTCGTGAAGCCGGGCCGCGTTCTCTTTGAGATCGCCGGCGTTCCCGAGGAATCCGCCCGCGAGGCCATGCGCCTGGCCAGCCACAAGCTGCCCTGCAAGACGAAGATCGTTGCGCGTGAGGCCGCCGAGACCGAGAATGGTGGTGAAAACTGATGAAGGCTAATGAGATTCGCAATCTGTCCGTCGAAGAGCTCAACAAGAAGCTCGACGATCTGAAGAAGGACCTGTTCATGCTCCGTATGCAGCATGCCACCAACCATCTCGACAACCCCATCAAGATTTCCAACGTACGGCGCGATATCGCCCGAGTCAAGACCGTGCTTCGTCAGAAGCAGCTCGAGCAGTGAAGGAGGTAAGCAATTATGAGTGAAAGAACTTCTTACCGCAAGACCCGCGTCGGCAAGGTCGTGTCCGACAAGATGGACAAGACCGTCGTTGTCACCGTGGAAGACCGCGTGGCACACCCCATTTATAAGAAAATCATCGGCCGGACCTACCGTCTGAAGGCGCACGACGAAAACAACGAGTGCGGCATCGGCGACAGAGTCCGTGTGATGGAGACCCGCCCCCTCAGCAAGGACAAGCGCTGGCGCGTGGTCGAAATCATCGAAAAAGCGAAGTAAGGAGGCGCCGAAATGATACAGGCTGAATCTTATCTGAAGGTTGCCGATAACACCGGCGCTAAAGAGCTCAAGACCATCCGTGTTCTGGGCGGCTCCAAGCGCAAGTACGGCAACGTGGGCGATGTTGTTGTCGCCAGCGTCCGCAAGGCCACCCCGGGTGGCAGCGTCAAGAAGGGCGATGTGGTCAAGGCCGTTATCGTCCGCACCACCAAGGGCGTCCGCCGCGCGGACGGCACCTACGTCCGTTTCGACGAGAACGCCGCCGTTCTCATCAACGGCGCCAACGACCACAACCCCAAGGGCACTCGTATCTTTGGGCCTGTGGCCCGCGAGCTTCGCGACAGAGAGTATATGAAGATCCTGTCCCTGGCTCCGGAAGTCATTTGAGGAGGACATGGTATAATGAAGATTCGTAAAGACGATAAAGTCGTTGTCCTGTCCGGCCGTGACAAGGGCAAAGAGGGCAAGATCCTCTCCGCCGACCCCAAGAGCGGCAAAGTCGTTGTTGAGGGTGTGCTGGTAGCCTCCCGTCATCAGAAGCCCCGCAAGCAGGGCGAAGAGGGCGGCATCATCCAGCGCGAGACCCCCATTTACGCCAGCAAGGTCATGCTGGTCTGCCCGAAGTGCGGCAAGCCCACCCGCGTGGGCCACACCGTCGTCGACGGCAAAAAGGTACGCGCCTGCAAGAAGTGCGGCGCCGCCATCTGAGAGAGGAGAGTGACAGAAAATTATGGCTTATGTTGCAAGACTGAAGAAAAAGTATAATGAGGAAGTCGCTCCCGCTCTGATGCAGAAGTTCCAGTACAAGAGCGTCATGCAGATCCCCCGCATCGACAAGATCGTCGTGTCCGTCGGCTGCGGCGACTGCAAGGACAACGCCAAGATGCTCGAAGCTGTCATCAAGGACATCAGCGCCATCACCGGCCAGCATGCCGTCGCCACCGTCGCCCGCAAGAGCGTCGCGAACTTCAAAGTTCGTGAAGGCCAGAAGGTCGGCGTGAAGGTAACGCTTCGCCAGGACCGCATGTGGGAGTTCATGGATCGTCTGTTCAACGTGGCTCTGCCCCGTGTACGTGACTTCCGCGGCATCTCCGCCGATGCTTTCGACGGACGCGGCAACTACTCCCTCGGCATTCGTGAGCAGATCATCTTCCCGGAAATCGAGTACGATAAGATCGAGAAGCTCCGCGGCATGAACATCGCCGTGTGCACCACCGCCAAGACCGACGAAGAAGCTCGCGAGCTCCTCAAGCTCATGGGCGCTCCGTTCCAGAACGACTAAGGAGAAGAAGAAAAATGGCAAAACTTTCTATGAAGCTCAAGCAGGCTGCTCCTGCCAAGTTCTCCACCCGTCGCTACAACCGCTGCAAGATCTGCGGCCGTCCCCACGCCTATCTGCGTGACTACGGCATCTGCCGTATCTGCTTCCG
>CAZKGZ010000019.1:0-13817 GCA_964552365.1 uncultured Oscillospiraceae bacterium
GAGGCTTTTTGCGGCGAGGTGGCAATTGACAACGATCGGTCTTTTGATTATAATAATAAATAAAATTGAATGCTGCATGGTGTCCCTTTGCCCGGGCGGGCGGAGGAGATAAGGGAATCCGGTCGGAATCCGGAACTATACCCGTAGCTGTATGTGCGTATGTCTGTACCTTTTCGGAGCGATCCGGCCATTGGGGCGACCTGAGAAGGCAAGGTACCGGCGGAGAAGATTTGGGATCTTCGAGGCGCACGAGTCAGAATACCGACCATGTGTGAGAGCCGGAGCGTGTTTCTGAAACGGAGCATATGTAAGGCAGGAAATGAAAAGTACGGTCACGCAGACAGAGCATCGGTCTGCGCGGCCTTTTTCTTTTTGTCGGAGGGGATCACTGTGAAAAAGAGGAATAAAAGAGCAAATCTTATTATGGTCGCGATCATCGTTCTGCTGGCGGCCGGGGGCGTGGTTCTCGCGCTCAGTTTGCGGTCGGCGGACGATACGGGCATCGGCAGTGAGTATCATATCAACGAGCTTGAGAACAACGCCGTTCTGGTCGACGGGCAGGACAAGACCTGCACCATCACCATCGTGTGCGATACGATACTCGATAATCTCGACAACCTCGAAGAGGAAAAAGCGCCCTATGTCCCGAAGGACGCCGTGATCCTGCCCGAGACGACCGTGTCGTTTGCGGACGGCGAGACGGTGTTCGAGGTGCTGCAGCGGGTGTGCACGGCGGCCGATATTCAGTTGGAGTTCAGCTGGACGCCGCTTTACAGCAGCTATTATATCGAAGGCATCAACCATCTTTACGAATTCGACTGCGGGCCGGAATCCGGATGGATGTACAAGGTAAACGAATGGTTCCCGAACTACGGCTGCTCCGCCTATACGCTCGAAGGCGGCGAGGAGATCGTGTGGTGCTACACCTGCAACGGTCTCGGCGCAGATGTGGGCGAGGTTTGGATGGGAGATTCGGAGTGAGAGCGGACGCCTTTTCCAAGCAGCATCCGGCCGTGAATTTCGTCTTCTTTGTCGGAGCGATCGTCGGGGCGGTCATCATTCAGCATCCGCTCTATCTGCTCGCGGGCATCCTCTGCAGTGGGAGCTATTATCTGCTCCTGAACGGGTCAAAGGGTTGGAAGACGATCCTCGGCCTGCTGCCGCTCTTTCTCGTGCTCACGGCTGTCAACCCGCTCTTCAACCGGTACGGCAGTACGGTGCTCTTCACCTATTGGGATCGTCCGTACACGCTGGAGGCGCTTCTGTACGGCGCCGCCATTGCGGCGATCTTCGTGGAAATGATACTCTGGTTCGGGTGCTACAATGCCGTGCTGACCGGCGATAAGTTTACGGCGCTCTTCGGGAATCTCATTCCCGTGCTCTCGCTGCTGCTTGTCATGGTTTTGCGGATGATCCCGAACTTTCTGCGCAAGGCAAAGCAGATCGCCGGGGCGCGTCGCTCGATTGGGATGGATGAGGGCGACGGCGGAAAGGCCGCGAAGCTCACGGAGGGGCTCACCGTTCTCGGCGCGCTCACATCGTGGGCACTGGAGGGCAGCATTCAGACCGCGGATTCCATGAAGAGCCGCGGCTACGGCACCGGGCGGCGCACCGGCTTCATGCTCTATTCGATGACCGGGAGCGATTGGGTGCTGCTGGGCTGCGAGGCGGTGCTTCTGCTGCTCGCCGTCCTCTTCGGCGACACGACCGCCACTTATACACCAGCATTTTATATTGCGCCCGTCGGCGGCATCCGAATTCTCGGGTTCGCTTCGTATGCGGCGTATCTTCTCATCCCCACCGTTTTACACATAAAGGAGGCCGTGCAATGGCACATTTCGATATCCAAAATCTGACATTCTCCTATGCCGCTGCGAAGGGCAGAAAATCTCTGGAGGATGTTACGCTCTCCGTGGAGCGCGGGGAGTTTCTCGTGCTGTGCGGGCGCTCCGGCAGCGGCAAGAGCACGCTGCTGCGCCATCTGAAAACCGTTCTCACGCCGAACGGCAAGCGGAGCGGTGAGATATATTTTAACGGCACGCCGCTGAAGGATGTTTCCGACCGCGATCAGGCATCGAAGATCGGATTCGTCATGCAGAATCCCGATGACCAGATCGTCACCGACAAGGTGTGGCACGAGCTTGCGTTCGGGCTGGAGTCGCTCGGCTGCGAGCAGACGGCCATGCGCTCGCGCGTGGCGGAAATGGCGTGCTATTTCGGCATTCAGGACTGGTTCCACCGCAATGTGGCGGAGCTCTCCGGCGGACAGAAGCAGCTCCTCAACCTCGCCTCCATCATGGCGATGCAGCCGGAGGTGCTCATTCTCGATGAGCCGACGAGCCAGCTCGATCCCATCGCCGCAAGCGATTTTCTCAATACCGTGCGCAAGATCAACACGGAGCTCGGCACAACGGTGATCATCACCGAGCACCGTCTCGAGGATATTTTCCCCTACGCCGACCGGGCGGTCGTTATGGACGGCGGCCGCATCATCGCCGACGGCGCGCCCGCCGATGTGGGCCGGCTGCTCTTTGAGCAGAAAAATCCGATGTTCTCCGCGATGCCCACGCCGGTGCGCGTCTATTACGGTGCCGGATGCGAGGATGCCGCGCCGCTGACCGTGCGGCAGGGGCGCAGCTGGCTGAGCCGCGAGTTCCCGGAGGGCGCCGCATGCCGCGCTCTGCCGGAGTCCGCTCCCATCGAAGAGAGTGAGAGTGCGCTCACGCTCAAGGAGCTCTGGTTCCGCTACGAAAAGGACAGCCCGGACATTCTGCGCGGCGTATCCGCGGAGATCCCGGTCGGAAAAATCTACGCCATTCTCGGCGGCAACGGCGCCGGAAAGTCCACGACGCTCAAAGCCATATGCGGCATCTGCCGCCCCTACCGCGGCAAGGTAAAGCTGTTCGGAAAGCCCATGGAGCAGTATAAAGCCAAAGATCTCTTCCGCGGATGTCTCGCCATGCTCCCGCAGGATCCCAAGAGTCTCTTTGTGAAGAAGACGGTGCGCGAGGATCTCGGCGAGATGACGAAGGACAGCGAAAAAGTCGAAAAGACCGCCGAGCTCTGCCAGATCACGGAGCTGCTCGATTCGCACCCCTACGACCTCTCCGGCGGCGAGCAGCAGCGCTGCGCTCTCGCAAAAGTGCTCCTCACCGAGCCGAGGATCCTGCTGCTCGACGAGCCGACGAAGGGCATCGACAGCTTCTTCAAAGAGACATTCGCGCAGATCCTCCGCGATCTCAAGGCGCAGGGCATCACCGTTGTTATGGTGTCCCACGATGTGGAGTTCTGCGCGCGGTACGCCGATCTCGTGTCCATGTTCTTTGACGGGCAGGTCCTCACGACGGACACGCCGCGGAACTTCTTCGGCAGCAACAGCTTCTACACCACCGCCGCGCACCGCATGAGCCGCCATGTGTTCGACCGCGCCGTGACGGCGGAGGATGTCATCGAGCTTTACCGAAAGAACAAGGGGACGGAATTATGAAAATCAAGCGTTCGCATATTCTCACGCTCATCATGTTCCTGCTCGTGATCCCGGCGACGCTGTATTTCGGGCGGTATCTTTCGGGGCGGAAGTACTACCTTGTCGCCACGGCCGTCATCATCGAAATTCTCATTCCGTTCCTGCTGGCCTTTGAAAACCGCAAGCCGCAGGCGCGGGAGCTGGTGGTCATCGCGGTGCTCTCCGCGCTCGCCGTGGCGGCACGCGTGGTGATCCCGATCCCGAATTTCAAGGCCATCTTCGCCATTATCATGCTCTCCGGCATCGCCTTCGGGCCGGAGGCCGGGTTTATGGTCGGCGCCATCGGCGCTTTCGCGAGCAACTTTTTCTACGGGCAGGGTGCCTACACGCCCTGGCAGATGTTCGCCTACGGCGCGGGCGGAATGCTCGCGGGCTTTCTCTTTGCCAAGGGGCGGCTGCCGCGCAAGCCGGTCGTTATGGCGGTGTTCGGATTTTTCGCGATGGTGCTGTTCGTAGGGCCGCTGCTTGACACCTGCAGCGTCTTTCTCACGCTGCCCGTCATCAGCGCGCAGACGGCGTGGCCGCTGTATGTGTCCGGTTTCCCGGTCAACATCAGTCAGGGCATCTGCACGGCGCTCACCATGATCCTCTTCGGCAAGCCGCTTTTGGAAAAGCTCGACCGCGTGAAGCTGCAGTACGGAATGGGGGACGACGATGGGCTTTGAGAGCTGCCATCCGGCTGTCAACTTCATCTTCTACGCCGCCGTGCTGTACGGTGCGGCGGCCTTTGACCATCCGGTTTTCCTCGTCATCGCCCTTTTGTGCGCGGGCGCGTACAATGTGAAGCGCAACGGGAAGGGCGGTCTGGCGTTCGATCTCGCTCTGCTCCCGCTCGCAGCCGCCTTCGCGCTCTACTATGCGAGCTACCACCACTTCGGCGTGACCGTGCTGCGGCAGAATTTTGCCGGCAACAACATGACGGTCGAGAGTCTGGTGTACGGACTCGTGCTCGGGCTGCGCGCGGCGGCGGTATGCATGTGGTGCGGCAGCCTTTTCCGCGTGGTGTCGAGCGACAAGGTCGTGTACCTTTTCGGCAGGGTCAGCCCGCATCTCTCGCTCTTTCTCACCATTTTGCTGCGGCTCATCCCTCGGCTGACGCTCGAAGCGCGGCGGATAAACCTGGCGCAGAAGGGCGTCGGGAAAGGGACAAATCAGGGAAATATTTTCGAGCGGTGCGGCCATGCGCTTCGCATTTTCTCGATGCTCATCACATGGATGATCCAGGCGCTCGCGCTCGAGTCGGACTCCATGAAGAGCCGCGGGAGCCGCCTGCGCGGACGCACGGCGTTTTCCATCTACCGCTTTGATGACCGCGACCGTGCTTTTGTGATCGCCATGTTCTGCGGCATCACCTTCATTGCCATGGGCGTCATTCTCGGTGTGACGGAGATGTTCTATGACCCGGTGATCATCCGGAAGCCGCTCAGCGGTCTCGGTTTGGCTGCGGCTGTCGGCTACGCGCTGCTGTGTCTGCTGCCCATGGGGCTGGAGTACCGCAGGGAGTACGCCTTCCGCAAGGCAAGAAGTATGTGTTTGAGTGAATGAACGACGCGGAGACTGTCTCAAAAAAGAGAGAGTCTCCGCTGTTTTTTCGCGCTTTTTCTGTCGGAATCGATAAAAATCCGCCGTTCGTGGCAAAAAGCAAAAATAGTCTTTGCATTTTTTGCCCGGCGGTTATATACTGTACGATGCATTTAATTCTTTATGTAATTTCAGACGGAGGGTTTTTGTATGGAAGAGCGAAAGAAACAGCGCGGCGACCGCTTTGACGGATACCTGCTGAAGGATGAAGTACCGTCCATGAACCGTTTCATGGCCTACCTTCTCCCCAGCCGTCCCGACAACGAGGCTTACGTTCAGCAGGCCATCGACCTGCGTCCGATCGACGCCTACCTCGCCAAGAAAAACGAGGGGCTGGAGAAGGACAAGTACAACTACTTCCAGGTCATTATGGCGGCGCTCATCAAGTGCTTCGTGCTGCGTCCGCGCATGAACCGCTTCATTTCCGGCAACCGCATGTATATGCGCGACCACATCTCCGTTTCGTTCGTCGTGAAGAAGCACTTTGCCGACACTTCCGAAGAGGGACTGGCCTACAAGCACTTCGGTGCCGAGGACACCATCGACACGATGCACGCCACCATCCTCGAGGAGATCTATCAGTGCCGCCGCGATGATGTCAAGGACAACTCCAACGACTTCATGGATAAATTCATGACGCTGCCGCACTGGGCGCTGAAGCTCGCCGTGAAGATCCTCTTTGCTCTCGACCGCCGCGGCAAGGTGCCCTATGAGCTCATCAAGGCCGACCCGAACTATTCCTCGATTTTCCTCACGAACCTCGGCTCCATCGGCCTGCAGAGCGGCTATCACCATCTGAACAACTGGGGCACGAACTCGTTCTTCTGCGTCATCGGCAAAAAGCGCCTCGCGCCCGAATGGCATGAGGACGGAAGCTACACCGTCCGTCCGGTCATCAATCTCGGCTTCACCATCGATGAGCGCATCGGCGACGGCTTCTATTACTCCGGCACGATGCGTCTGCTGCGGAAGATCATGGAAAACCCGGAGATCCTCGATCAGCCGTTTGACACGCCGGTCGAATACTGAAACACCTTGTGCCGCTGCGCGCGGTACGGAAAGGAACAATGATCCGAATGGAAATCACCGCAAAACGGCCCTGGCTCAAGAGTCTCGGCGATATCCCCGCGAATCTCGATTATTTTCAGGGCTCCATGGTGGAGGCCGTGGAAAAGGTCGCGCGGCGCTACCCCACCTATATCGCGTTCAACTTCATGGGCCGCGCCACCACCTACAAGGAGCTCGTCGCCAACATTGAGAAGTGCGCCCGCTCGCTGCGCACCATCGGCGTACGCGAAAACGACCGCGTGACCATCGCCATGCCGAACTGCCCGCAGGCCATTTATGTGTTCTACGCCGTCAATATGATCGGCGCGATCGCGAACATGATCCACCCGCTCTCGAGCGAGAAGGAGATTGAGTTCTACATCAACGAGTCCGAGAGCGTCACGGTCGTCACGCTCGACCAGTTCTACGGCAAGTTCGAAGCCATCCGCCAGAACACGAAGGTCGTGAACATCGTCATCGCGAGCATCCGCGATGAGCTCTCCCGCCCGATGCGCGCGGGATACATGCTCACCGAGGGCCGCAAGATCAAGAAGATCCCGGAGGACGCGCCCGTCATCCGCTGGAATGAGTTCATGCGTCTCGGCCGTTCCTGCTTCTGGAACTACAAGGTGCACCGCGAGGCCAATGACCCCGCCGCCGTTCTCTATTCGGGCGGCACGACCGGCACTACGAAGGGCATTCTGCTCACGAACCTCAACTTCAACGCGCTCGGTCAGCAGATCATCGCCACGAACCCGATGTTCCGTCCGGGCGACCGCATGCTCTCTGCGATGCCGCTCTTCCACGGCTTCGGTCTGGGCGTTTGCATCCACTCGATGCTCTCGCAGGGCGGCCGGTGCATTCTCGTGCCGCGCTTCACCGCGAAGAGCTACTCCAAGCTCATCACGCAGTACCGCTGCAACTTCATTGCCGGTGTGCCGACGCTCTATGAAGCGCTGCTGCGTCTGCCGAACATGGAGAAGGCCGATCTGAGCTGCCTCAAGGGCGTATTCTCCGGCGGCGACTCGCTGTCCGTGGAGCTCAAGAAGAAGCTCGACAAGTTCCTCTACGACCATCACGCCACCATTCAGGTGCGCGAGGGCTACGGCACGACCGAGACCGTTACGGCCTGCTGCCTCACGCCGCCGACGATGTTCAAGGAGGGCAGCATCGGCATCCCCTTCCCCGATACTTATATCAAGATCGTCGCGCCCGGCACCGACCGGGAGCTGCCGTACGGCGAAGAGGGCGAGATCCTGCTCGCCGGCCCCACCGTGATGAGAGAGTACATCAAGCATCCCGAGGAGACAGCCGCAACGCTCCGCACCCATGCCGACGGACTCACCTGGGTCTACACCGGCGACCTCGGTATGATGGATGACGAAGGCTTCATCTACTTCCGCGGACGCAGCAAGCGCATGATCATTTCGTCCGGCTACAACATCTACCCCGCTCAGCTCGAAAATATTTTCGATGCCTGCGAGCAGGTGCAGATGAGCTGCGTCATCGGCGTGCCGGATTCGTACAAAATGCAGCGCGTGAAGGTGTTCGTCATGCTCAAGCCCGGCGTTCCCGCTACGGAGGAGACGCGGCAGGAGATCATGGCGTATGCCGCCAAGCATATTGCCAAGTACGCCATGCCCAAGGAGATCGAATTCCGCGATGAGCTTCCCAAGACGCTGGTCGGCAAGGTCGCCTACCGTCAGCTCGAAGAAGAGGAGCTCGCGAAAATCGCGGCAAAGGCCAAGGAAGAAGCAGCCGCAGCCGAAGAAGCCGCCGCCCGTGCCGAAGATCCCAACGCCAAAAAGAAGAAAAAGTAACCAAAGTAACCCTCGTTTCCCTCAAGGCAGCACCGGACGATTCGGCAAGAGCGATTTGCGAGAGATTTTTTGCCGAATCAAGGAAGAGAGCCGCAGACGAGATCGTGCGGTGTTGCCTTAAAAAGAAAAGTGTTTGTTGTGCGCAGCTTTCCTGTTTTCCGCGGTCGGGTGTCAAAATTTCTGCCCTGGATTTTGACAATGATGTGACAAATGTGCGTTGCATTCGGACGCGCATTGTGATAGTATTCCCGCGGACAAAAAGAAAAGAATTCAAAAAACATTAGGGGTGGATATTATGCGCAGAACAAAAATCATTTGCACAATGGGTCCTGCCAGCAGCAGCGAAGAGACGATGCGTGAGCTTCTGCTCGCCGGACTGAATGTGGCGAGAATGAACTTCTCCCACGGTACTCATGAGAGCCATGCCGAGATGATCGCACGCTTCCGCAAGGTGCGCGACGAGCTGAATCTTCCGGCGGCCGTGATGCTCGACACCAAGGGTCCGGAGATCCGCGTAGGCGTATTCGATGCGCCGGTCGATGTCGTTCCCGGACAGCCGTACACGTTCACGACGGCCGAAGAGATCACCGGCAGCGCCGAGCGCTGCTATGTGAACTATTCCGAGCTGCCTGCCGATGTGAAGAGCGGCGACACCATTCTCGTGGATGACGGCGAGCTCTCCTTCCGCGTGGAGGACACGACCGACACCGAGATCCACTGCACCGTCATCGACGGCGGCAAAATGAAGAGCCGCAAGGGCGTGAACATTCCCGGCATAAAGCTCAATATGCCGTTCCTCTCCGAGCGCGACAAGAGCGACCTTCTCTTCGGTATCGAACAGGATGTCGACTATGTCGCCGCTTCGTTCACGCGCCGCGCACAGGACATCATCGATATGCGTGACTTCCTCCGCGAGCACGGCGGCAAGAACATCCGCATCATCGCCAAAATCGAAAACACCGAGGGTGTGGAGAAGTTCGAAGAGATCCTCGAGGCCGCCGACGGCATCATGGTCGCGCGCGGCGATATGGGCGTGGAAATTCCCTTTGAGCGTCTCCCCGGCATCCAGAAAAAATTCATCCGCGCCTGCTGCCAGGCGGGCAAGACTGTCATCACCGCCACGCAGATGCTCGACAGCATGGAAGAAAACCGCCGTCCGACCCGTGCGGAAATTTCCGACGTGGCCAACGCCGTGTTTGACGGAAGCAGCGCCGTGATGCTCTCCGGCGAGACCGCCGCGGGCAAGTACCCGGTGGACGCCGTGAAGACGATGGCGCGCATCGCCGAGCAGGCCGAGCACGACGCCTTCGCCGCCGACATCTATAAGAACATCTGGCACGCGATGGATCACTCCGACAACACCAACGCCGTGAGCGCCGCCGCCTGCACGATGGCCGAGCAGACCTGCGCACAGGCCATCATCGCCGACACCAGCACCGGCAAGGCCGCGCGCCGCGTGGCAAAGTACCGCCCGGTACAGATGATCCTCGCCGCTACGCCGTCCGAGAAGGTCTATCACCAGCTCGCGCTCGTGTGGGGCGTGTACCCGCTGCGCATGGAGCCGGTCGACAGCGTGGATGTTCTCTTCCACTGCGCCATTGAAAGAGCCAAGGGTCTCGGCTATGTGAAGTCCGGCGACACCGTCGTCATGACCGCCGGCATCCCGCTCAACACCCACGGCAACACCAACATGGTCAAAGTCCAGACCATCCGCTGATCTTCTCCAAACAAAAAACACCGCTTCTCTCTTTCCTTTCGGTCAGAGGGAAGCGGTTTTTCTTTGCAATTCTATTTTTTTCTCTCCCGCGGGCGGGCGATGCTGCCGCCGTTGGTCATGTCTTTGCCGTCGAGGAGGAGGAGCTTTTCGGCGAAGAGGCGCGTGAAGCCGCCGATGATGGCGGAGAGCATCACGAGATCCTCGGCGTGGTCGGTCGTGATCTCGGTGTCGGTATCTTCGTGCTCGAGGATGGGGCCCGCCGTGCGGCGGACCTGCTCGATGAAGTAGTGCGCCGCCTGACGGTGGCGCGAGGCGTACGCCGTGTAGATGGACTCGACCTCATCTTCCGAAAGCCCCATCGGGATAACTTTTTGAATAAGAGCAATACTCAGGGATTGCTTCAGCGTCAAAATGATGATAAGATAGGCGATATGGGTACGATAATACCTGCGCTTGATCGGCTCGGGCATGACCTTGATGCGGACATAGTTGTTGATGGTCGCGGCCGTGATGAACTGCTCATCCTTGAGTTCCGGCGGCAGATAGTCCAGATATTCGCGCAGCAGTACCGTGACCTGCTCCATATAAAGTCCGAGGTTCGGGATCTCTTCCCAGCTCGGCAGACGGAAATCGTCCAGATATTTCTCCCAGCGGCGCAGTTTTCCTGCGACCAGCGCATTATCGTATGCCATTTTTCTCACCTCTGTGTCGATTATACCACATCTGTGGGATTTGGCAAGAAGCAAATTGTTTTCTCCCCATTGACTTAATCCGGTGCTCGGTTTATAATAATATCGAATATTAGATGACTAAGGAGGACAATGCCTTGTCTTTTGCCATAATGACCGATACTTCCGCCAATCTGCCGACGCCGTATCTGCGCGAGAACGACATTTATGTCGCGCCTTTCTCCTATTATATCGGTGATGAGGAGTTCACCTGTCTCGACACGGAGACCTTCGACAGTGCCTCCTACTACGGCGCGATGCGCAAGGGCACGGTGGTAACGACTTCGCTCGTGAATCCCGAGCGGTTCATTGCCGCCACGCGGCCGCTGCTGGATGCGGGGCAGGATGTTCTGTTTGTCGGCATGTCGTCCGGCATCAGCGGTTCGTTCGGCTCGGCGAAAGCCGCCGCCGCGGAGCTTCGCGAGGAGTATCCGGAGCGGAGCATCGAGCTTGTGGACACGCTGGGCGCGTCGCTCGGCGAGGGGCTTCTCGTCGTGCGCGGCATTGAGATGCGCAAGGAAGGCGCGACGCTGGAGGATACGGCCATGGCGCTTCGCGAGATGCGCTGGAGAATGTATCAGATCTTCACCGTGGACGATCTTATGTATCTGCGCCGCACGGGCCGTCTGTCCAACGCGAAAGCCATCGTCGCTTCCGTGCTGCACATCAAGCCGCTTCTCAAGGGCAACGAACAGGGTGCGATCGTCGCCGTGGACAAGATCCGCAGCCGCCGCCGCGCCGTGGATGCGCTCGCCGAGCGCTACCGCAGCTACGCCGTGGAGCCGGAGAAGCAGATCGTCGGCATCGCGCACGCCGACTGCAAAGAGGATGCAGAATATCTTGCCGAGGCGCTGCGCATCATCGCGCCGCCGAAGGACATCATGATCGTGGACTATGAGCCGGTCACCGGCTCGCACGTCGGCCCCGGTGCGCTCGCGCTCTTCTTCCTCGGAGACGAGACCGTTCGCTCCAAATAAGATCGCCAACATTTCCGTAAAGGAGTTTGATCCCCATGAATGACTTCGTAATTTACACCGACTCTGCCTGCGACATCCCGCCCGAGCTTCTCAACGAGTGGGAAGTGCCGTACTCGTGGCTGACATTCGTCTTTGACGGCGAGCCGCAGCAGTACTCCAACTATGAGCTCCCCTTCCCCGAATTCTACGACCGCATGCGCAAGGGCGGCGTGGCGCGCACGAGTGCGGTGAACGCCGATGCGTTCCTCAAGGGGTTCGAGCCCATTCTGCAGCAGGGCAAGGACATTCTCTATATCGGTTTCTCCTCCGGTCTGAGCGGCACCTATAATGCCGGCTGTGTGGCCGCCGACGAACTCAGGGAAAAGTATCCCGAGCGCGAGATCCGCTGCGTGGACACGTTCGGCGCGTCCGGCGGCTTCGGTCTGCTGCTCTATATGGCCGTGCAGAAAAAGCGCGCCGGCGGCACGCTCGCCGAGTGCGAGCAGGTGGTGCTCGACAACCGCTTCCATCTCTGCCACTGGTTCACGGTGGACGACCTTGTCTATCTCAAGCGCGGCGGGCGTGTGAGCGCCGCCACGGCGTTTGTCGGCAACGCGCTCGGCTTCAAGCCGGTGCTGCACATGGACGATGCCGGTCACCTCATCAACATGTTCAAGGTGCGCGGACGCAAGGCCTCGCTCGTCGCCATGGCGGACAAGTACTCGGAGCTGGCGCTGGATAAGTCCGGCGGCACGGTGTTCATCTCGCACGGCGACTGCAAGGAGGACGCCGAAAAGCTCGCCGCCATTCTGCACGAGCGCCACGGCGTGTCCGTGGAGCAGATCGTGTTCGTCGGCCCCGTCATCGGCGCGCACTCCGGCCCCGGCACTCTCGCGCTGTTCTTCCTCGGAGAGCATCGCTGATAATATTGCCAAATGAAAGGATCTACCCGCTATGATCGAATATCGCTATGACACCCAGCTTCTCATCGAAGGCACCGGCCTCGACGAGGATGCCATCAACGACTATTTCCGCGACAACTTCAAGGGCGACTGCCTGCTCGCCGTCGGTGACGATGAGCTCATCAAGATCCATTACCACACCAACGAGCCGTGGAAGGTCCTTGAGTACTGCCGCTCCCTCGGCGAGATCTTCGACATCGTCGTCGAAGACATGGACCGCCAGGCCCGCGGGCTGAAGGGCTGAGAGAATGCGGCGGCATCGGGGTTTCCGGTGCCGCCGTTTTTCGTGCGTTGACAATCGGGGACTCGGACGGTATAATATCGGTATCCCCGCAGCGTATGGAGGCGTATTATGAGACAGTGCATGGATTCGGAAAATTTGCATCGGCGGCTCAAAAAGATCATCGGGCAGGTGCAGGCCATCGACCGCATGATCGATGAGGATGTGCCGTGCGAGGATGTGCTCTCGCAGATCAGCGCGGCCAAGTCCGCGCTCAACGGCTGCGGCAAGGTGGTGCTCGAAGGCCACATTCAGCACTGCGTCCGCGACGGCATTGAGCACGGCGATGTGGATAAGACGCTTGAGAGCTTCACCACCGCCGTAGAGCGCTTCGCCAACATGCAGTAACGCAATATCGCATAGACAAACACGGTGTATCCCGCAGCTGCGGGGTGCGCCGTTTTTTTGCTTTCCGGGCAATATATGCGGAAAGGCGGAAATTTTCTCTTGACAAACCCGTACCCCCATAGGTATATTATAGGCATACCCCCTTAGGTATGAAAGAAGGATCTGCCATGAAGAAGATAACCGATGCCCTTGAGCGCTTTTTAGAGCTCGGCGGCATAAAGAAGGACATTATCCTGCTGATCATCGGCGGGGCGGCCGTGATCGTGAGTCTGTTTTTCGGCTCGTCGCTGCCGTTTGACCCGGCGTGGATCGCCATTGTGCTCTGCGGCGTGCCGATCATTCTCGAGGCGTTCATCGGGCTCGTGACGGCGTTTGACATCAAAGCGGATGTGCTTGTATCGCTCGCGCTCATCGCCTCGCTGTGCATCGGCGAGATCTTCGCCGCCGGGGAAGTCGCATTCATTATGCAGCTCGGCGGCCTGCTCGAGGAGCTCACGGTCGCAAAGGCCCGTGCCGGCATTGAGAAGCTCGTCCATCTCACGCCGCAGACGGCGCGCGTGATCGTCGGCGGCGAGGAGAAGATCATTCCCGCCGCCGAGGTGCGCATCGGGGATGTGCTCCGCGTGCTCCCCGGCGAGACCGTCCCGGCGGACGGCGTCATCACCGCGGGGCAGACTTCCGTGAATCAGGCCGTGATGACCGGCGAATCGCTCCCTGTGGACAAGACCGTCGGGGACGATGTGACATCCGGCACGGTCAATCAGTTCGGTGCTTTTGAGATGCGCGCCTCGCGCGTTGGCGAGGACAGCTCCATTCAGCGCATGATCCGCCTTGTGCAGTCCGCCGATGCGG
>CAZKGZ010000020.1:0-13704 GCA_964552365.1 uncultured Oscillospiraceae bacterium
AAAACCAATGGCACTTACCGCACTTTATTTGGACAAGCTTAATGCGCATATGGAGAAGATGCTTCTCGAGCGCATGCCGGAGGGCGTGGATGTTCGCTTTTTGAACCCGACTACGGGCGTGAAGGGCGAGCTGAAGGATGCCGACGTCATCATCGACACGACATTCAAAGTCACGAAGGAGATCATCGACAGCTGCCCGAAGCTGAAGCTCATTCAGCGCACGGGCATCGGCGTGGACATGGTCGACGTGGCGTACGCCAAGGAAAAGAACATTCCCATTTCCGTGTGCCGCGGCTTCAACAGCGTGTCGGTCGCAGAGCTCGCCATCACGGACATTCTGGCCCTCTACCGCCGCATCCCCTTTA
Organism: uncultured Oscillospiraceae bacterium; assembly: GCA_964552365.1. Classification (GTDB taxonomy): domain Bacteria; phylum Bacillota; class Clostridia; order Oscillospirales; family Oscillospiraceae; genus Apopatocola. The sequence goes on from CAZKGZ010000020.1 coordinate 366, forward strand.
TGGACGCTCACACCAAGGCCCTTGAGTGGCACACCTGGACGCATCGCCACGAGAGCTACGAGCTCACCGGCAAGACCGTCGGCATCGTGGGCGCGGGCAACATCGGCCGCCACATCATCAAGCGCGTGAAGGCGTTTGACACGACGATCCTCTATTACGACCCGTTCCGCATGCCGCCGGAGAAGGAAGCCGAGCTCGGCATCGAGTACCGCGAGCTGGACGACCTCGTACGCGAGGCCGACGCCGTGGTCATGGGCGGCCTGCCGCTCAACGACAAGACCCGCGGCATGATGAACCGCGAGCGCCTGCAGTCCATGAAGAAGACCGCCATCCTCGTCGATACGGCCCGCGAGCAGCTCATCGATCTGGAAGCGCTGGCCGACGTGCTGCTCAGCGGCGGCATCACCGGCGCTGCGATCGACACCTTCGAGCCGATCCCGGCCGAGAACCCCATCTACAAAGCGAAGGATACCAACCTGATCCTGACGCCGCATCTCGGCGCCGCCACCTATGACAACTACGACCGCGTCTATCGTCTTTGCGCCGTGAACCTCAAGCATCTCATGAACGGCGAACCGGCGGAAATGACGCTCTGAAAAGGAGATAGGGACTATGTCAGTCGGATGCAAGATCATTCGGGACTTTCAGCGGCCCGACCCGGCGCTTGTGGCGCTTTTCAAGGACTTGCCTGTTGCAAACATCGATGATAATATGAATCGTACAGCGTCGGTCTGCTCGGCGATCGAGCCGATCGGCTATAAGGGACAGCTGCTCGGCACGGCGTTCACGGTGCGCGTGGCGCAGGGCGACAACCTGATGTTCCATGCCGCCATGGACCTTGCAAAGCCCGGCGACGTCATCGTGATCGATGCCGGCGGCTTCACCGAGCGCGCCATATTCGGCGAGCTGATGGCCACCTACTGCAAGAGCCGCGGCATCAAGGGCATCGTGTGCGACGGTGCCATCCGCGACCGCGGCGGCCTCGCCGCACTGGAGGATTTCCGGGTGTACGCCCGCGCTGCCATTCCGAACGGCCCCTACAAGAACGGCCCCGGAGAGATCAACACGCCGGTGTGCATCGGCGGCGTGACCGTCTATCCCGGCGACATCGTTGTGGGAGACGATGACGGCGTGCTGTTCATCCGCCCGGAGAACGCCGAGGCTCTCGCAGCCGCGACGAACGCCGTGCAGAAAAAAGAAGCCGACATCCTGGCGCACATCCTCAACGACGGCACATATGTCCGTCCCTGGGTGGACGCCAAGCTGAAAGAGATCGGCTGCGAGATCATCGATTAATTGGATTTTGGGGGATCATCATGGACGTTAAGACACATGCCGAACAGGCGGGATACCACTTCGGACACATGACCATCGGCCAGTGCATTGAAACGGCGGAAGCGCTGGATATGCGCGTGGGCGATGTGATCCTGGAGGAAGCGGTGACCTTCACCGGGAAGACCCGGGAGCAGGTCACGGAAAGCATGGAAGAAGCTTTCGCGCATAATGTTCATGCTGCGACGATCGGCCTCGAGTCCGGACACAGCATCCTGCTGGGCGAGATCGGCAAGGATCTCAATGCCGGCGATGTGAAGATCATCGACGATGCCTTCGTCAACCGCATCATCACCATCACCCTCGCCGCGCAGGTCGGCAACCACACCATCGGCCTGCGCCCCTGCGCCGGAACAGGCGACTCCTGCCCCTACACGGGATTCATCATGGCCGTGCGCGAGTTTTACCCCGATGACAGGGATCTGCAGGCGCGCGTCATGGCGGTCATCCTGAAGATCGGCGGCATGTACCGCATCGGAAAGTGCACGACCGGGTGCAACATGGAAGGCATCGGCGCCGGAGCCTGCGCAACGAGCGCGGCTTTCGTAGAGCTTGCCGGCGGCACGCCCCGCCAGATGGAGAGCGCCATGGTGCTTGCCATTTCTCCGACCATCGCCGTGCCCTGCACGCCGCGCGTTCTCGTTCCGGGCCTGTGCGCCACGCACATCGGCGGCGGCATCCTCATCGCCCGCCTTGCCAGCCAGCTGGCCATGTACACCTCCATCCCGTCCACGGTACCGGCAGACGTCATGATCGCCATGGCCGCGCAGTGCCACCTGCAGTCGGCAGAGCACGTGGTGCCGGTCACGATCAAGTACATGGAGCCGTTCTTCCGCCGCGATGAGCGCGTCGAGGAATACATCGACGCCGACATCAAGGAGCGGGAGCTCCGCCACAAGGAAGAGATCACCAAGCAGGCTCAGGCGGAGAGCTGCGCGCTGGCCGACCGCTCCAACCTCATCATCGCCCCCTTCGGCGACCCGGTGGTGGGCGGCAGCAGCGAGGGCGTCGGATCGCCCACGAACTGCGGAAGACTTGCTCATTTCCTTGCCAAAGGCGAAGTGAAGAAGGTCCGCATCGAGTTCTGCCCGGAGCTTTTCGCCCGCCGTGCCACAAACATCCCCGGCGTCCTGATGGCCGCGGTAAACGGCTGCAGCACTGCCGACGCCGAGTCCTACAAAACCATTATGGCGGAAGTCAAGGCGCGCGGCATCGAAGTCGAAGTCGTTGAGGTGAACGAGCCGCATGCGCAGCGCGTGGCGGTAGAGGCGACGGAGCGCAGCTCCTATGTCAAAACGCTCAACCGCGCCGGCGCCCGCCTCGTCCTGCTCGACGCCTCCGCCGACCGCGAAGAAGTCCTGGCCCTGGCCAAAAAGCTGAACATCGTCGTTATCGACAAGTAAGGCACGAAGCCCCAAACCGGACGGCTTTTCCGCACCCCGATATTTTATCCCGCATGGCTGACCCCGCTGCGGAAACGGCATTTTCCGCGCCGAAGCTTCAAGCTCCGCCCTGTATTTGAGCTTCGTGCCCCCGCCGACCTCCTGTATTTTTTCGACCGAGCGCACGGAAAGAATGCGCTTCGAGCGAAAAATGCCGTCGAGCCGCAGCAAACCATATATTATTTCATCACAGAGGAAAATGATAAGGAGTTAAATCATGGATTTTCACGTTATTATCTGCTTGGTCATCTTTGTTCTGGCAACGGTGAGCTTTTGCCTGAACAAACTGACCATGGGCACGACCGCTATGCTGGCAACGCTCGCGTTCGTCCTCACCGGCTGCCTGGATGCGTCCAAGGCAGTCAGCTTCTTCGGCAACACCAGCGCCATCCTGGTCATGGCCATGGCGATCGTTTCGGCCGGCTTCAGCCGCACGCAGTTTGTTGACAAGCTCGCGCACGGCATCGGCTCGCTCGCCAAAGGCAACCTCACCCGCATCTGCTTCGGCTATGTCTGCCTGGCCGCCCTTCTCTCGCAGTTCGTTTCCAGCCCCACGACCGTTTTCTGCATCATCGCTCCGCTGGTCGGCGCGACGGTCGACGGCCTTGATCTGAGCCGTTCGAAGATCATGTTCCCTGTCGGCATCACCTGCATCGTCACCTGCGGCACGCTGCCCATGGGCGCAGGCATCTCTCAGGTCGCAAAGATCAACACCTTCCTCGAAGCCGCCGGTCTGGACTATGTCTGCGAACTGACCGACATGACCAGAGTCCGTCTCCCGCTGATGATCGCCGTTATCATCTACTGCTCGTTCATCGCACCGCACTTCTGCCCGGCACAGCCCGAGACCGCGATCGTTGCGGCAACGAAAGTCAAGAAAAAAGAGCCTCTGCCCCCGCTGCAGGAAAAGTGCTCCCTCATCATCTTCTTCGCCTGCACCATCGCCCTCATCTTCGCAAAGCAGATCGGCATTCCCGTTTACATCATCGCCATGACCGCTGCCATGCTGATGGTCCTCACCGGCGTCCTGAAGCCCAAAGAGGCCACGGCCGCCATTCCTCTGTGGCTGTACTTCCTGATCGTCGGCTCCATGGCGATCAGCGCCGCCCTGGTCGATACCGGCGCCGGCTCGCTGATCGGCGGCGTCATTGCCGACTTCGGCCGTTCTCTCAACAGCGAGTTCCTGCTGTACCTCCTCTTCTTCATGGCTCCGTTCCTTGTTACGCAGGTCATGCAGAACAACGCCACCATCCCGGTGTTCCTGCCCATCGTCATTGAGGCATGCACCGCTCTGAATGTCAGCCCGATCGGCCCCTGCATCGTTGTGTATGCCGGCGTCCTCGGCTCCATCATGACCCCGATGGCCACCGCCACCGTTTCCCAGTACATGGGCGAAGGCGGATATTCGCTGGGCACCACGGTCAAAATGTCGATCATCCCCAGCATCATGTTCGCGGTCGTCACCGTGGTGAGCGCCATGATCGCATTCCCGCTTTACTGATCGTCCTCTCTCGCAAAAACGGTATTCCTCCCATTTCTCTCTCCCTACCGATCGGGCGCTGTGATACCGTCAACGCCCGCAGCTGTTTCCGGGCACACCGCTCGGAAACAGCTGTCTCTTATTACTGAAAAAAGGAGATCCCCGCTATGACGAAAGAATTCTTCTGCACCAAGACGGCACCGGCCGTGGAAACGACCGCCGGCAAGGTGCGCGGTTACCGCTATGACGGCATATACAACTTCATGGGCATCCCCTACGGAACGGCAAAGCGCTTCCGCGCTCCGGAACCGGTCGCTCCCTGGGAAGGATACCGCGACACGACCGTGCCGGGATTCAACTGCCCGTCGATCGGACACTCCCAGGCTGTGGACTGTTTCCCCCACAACTTCTGGCTGGAAAGCGAAGACTGCCTGAACCTGAATGTCTGGACACCGTCGCTCGAGGAAGACGCCCGCAAGCCGGTCGTGGTCTGGCTGCACGGCGGCGGCTTTGCCTACGGTTCGCCGCTCCGCCAGCCGGCCTATGAGGGCTCGGCCCTTGCGCAGTTCGGCGATGTGGTGCTCGTATCCATTACCAGCCGCCTGAATATTTTCGGCTTCCTGGATCTTTCCGCCTACGGCGAAGAATACAAGAATTCCGGCAACAACGGCGTGGCCGATCTCGTCCTGGCCATGAAATGGATCCGAAACAACATTGCCCGTTTCGGCGGCGACCCGGAAAACGTTACGATCTGCGGTCAGTCCGGCGGCGGCGGCAAAGTGGTCGCCCTGCTGCAGTGCCCCGAGGCGGACGGAACATTCCGGAAAGCGATCATCATGAGCGGTGTCGGCTTTAAGAGCCTGCTCTCCATCGGAACGGCGGAAGTTCCCAAAGCCATGCTGGAGGCGCTCGGCAAGCCGCAGGACGATCTGACGCCGCTGGAGCAGCTCTCCACGGCAGATCTTGTCCGCCTGTACAAGTCGGTCCTCCCCGGACTGAAGCAGCGCGGCATCAATGTCAGCTTCGGGCCGGTCGCCAATGATTATTTCGACGGTCTGCCCTCCGAACAGATGCCGGGATTCACATTCAGCCGCCACGCCAAGGACATCCCCGTCGTGATCGGCTCGACATTTACCGAAATGAACCTCTGCGCGGCGCTGCCGGACAAATACAGCATGACCGAAGCGGAAATGCTCGAAGTCCTGCGGGAACGCTACGGCGAAGATACCGAAATGCTGGTGGAACTGTTCCGCCGCTCTTACCCCGACAAAAAGATCCTGGATCTGGGCTATCTGGACGGCATGGTGCGCAAGGCAACATACGATTTCCTCGATGAGCGCGTGCGCACCTGCAAGGCACCCACCTATGTGTATATCTTCACGCCGGAGATCCAATATAACGGCGGCATCCCGGCCTGGCACTCGTCGGATATGGCGTACCTTTTCCATAATGTCGCCATCACGCCGGTCGCCAACTTTGAGGGCGCAGATCGGATCGAAGCGCAGTACGCCGGCATGTGCGTAAGCTTCGCCCGAAACGGCGACCCCAACAACGAAGCATTTGCGGAGACCTGGCACCCCTACACGGCGGACGATCACGCAGTGATGCGCATCGATCGGACGAGCAGCGTCAGCAGCGACTACGACCGCGAGCTGATCTCGATCCTGATGAAAAAGTATGCGAAAGTCTTCGCCGAAAACCGTTTGAAACGTCCCTCCATGGTGGGGATCTGAAAAAAGGGCAGCGCTGCAGGCCATGCTGTGCGGCGCTGCCCCGATTTTTCCGCTCTTATAGGAGAAGCCGAAAATGAGCTTTGAATTAAAAGAAACCGTAAGCCTGCTGCTGATGATCTTCGCCGTGATCGCGCTGGGCAATTTGCTCGGGCGCATCCGCATCCACGGCGTAGCACTGGGTACAGCGGGTATTTTTCTGGTAGGTCTTCTGTTCGGACATTTCGGGGTCAGCATCCCGGCGTGCATCCAGTCGATGGGCATCGCCATGTTCATGGCGGCGGTCGGCCTGAGCGCCGGCCCGGGATTCCCGGAGCGCATCCGGCGAAACGGCCTCTCGTACCTCGCCTTATGCCTCTGCGTTGCGGCGTCCGGCGCTCTCGTGTGCAAAGCGATCGGCGCCGCTGCGGGCATGGATAAGCCGCTCGCGGTCGGCATCATGACGGGCGCTTTTACCACATCTCCGGGCTTCGCGGCGGCAAAGGACGCCGTGGCGGCGGATGCGGAGGCCGTCGTGCAGGTCGCGGCCGGCTACGGCATCGCCTACCCCGTGGGCGTCGTCTGCAAAGTGCTGTACATTCAGGTGCTTCCCAAGCTGCTGCATGCGGATATGGCCAAAGAGCGCGAGCTCATCCGTTTGGATAAAACCGGCTCGGAGAATACGGACGGAAAGCACCTCCTGCGCATCGATAAGCTGGGTGTTTTCCCTCTGGCTCTTGCCATCTGCGGCGGACTGCTGCTCGGCTCGGTGCGTATTGCCATCCCCGGCGGCACCTTTTCGCTGGGCAGCACCGGCGGCCCGCTGCTTTTCGGGCTGATCTTGGGATGCCTGGGGCACCTCGGCCCGGTCGATATGAAGCTCTCGCCCAACCTGACGGCATCCTGCAAGGAGATCGGCGTATCGCTGTTCTTCGTAGGTGCGGGAACGGAAGGCGGCAAGGGCATAGTGGCCGTCCTGCAGCAGTATGGTGCGTCGGCCGTTCTGGGCGCATTCCTCTGCGCGCTCATACCGCTGACCATCGGCTACCTGCTGTTCCGCTATGTTTTCAAACTGCCGCTGCTGAACGGACTGGGAGCAATGTCCGCCAGCATGACATGCACGCCGTCACTGGCCATGCTCATCCAGGTCGCCGGGACCGACGATGTGGCCGCCGCCTACGCCACGACCTACCCGATCGCCCTGATCGTCCTGGTGCTGGTCGTACAGCTCCTGCTCTAAACCGAATAAACGAAAGACCGCCGTCCCTCAATCGATGAAGGACGGCGGTTTGCTGTTTGCGGATCTTTATCTCCGTCGGTCATTGCGGCCGAAGAGGGAGAGGACGTAGAGGAGGAAGCGGAGGAAGGAGACGAAGGAGGTGAGGAGGGAGGCGAGGTAGGTGCGGGCGGCGGCGGAGAGGACTTCCTGCGCGCCGGGGAGTTCCGCTTCGGTGAGGACGCCGGCGGCCACGAGCATGCGCCCCGCGCGGCGGCTCGCGTCGAGCTCCACCGGGAGCGTCACGAGAGCGAAGAGGAAGGCGCCGCCGTAGAGGATGACGCCGATCATCGCCACATGGAAGCCGAGATCCGGCGAGGATGTGCGCACGATCGAGTCGAGCACGAGGCCGACGAGCACGAGCGGCATGGCGAGCTTCGTTCCGATGTTCACGATCGGCACGAGCGCGGTGCGCAGACGGTACGGGCCCCAGCCCTCATACTTCTGCATCACGTGCCCGATCTCGTGCGCGGCCACGGCGGCCGAGGCGACGGAGCGTCCCTCCGCGGTCGAGGCGGAGAGATTGACGACCGCTTTCGCCGGGGCGTAGTGGTCGGTGAGCGTGCCGGACACGCGGCCGATGGAGATGTCGGTCACGCCGTTCATGCGCAGGAGCCGCGCCGCGACCTCCTGACCCGAAAAGCCGCTGCTCGTCGGCACGCGGCTGTATTTTGCATATGCGCTCTTTACCTTCGCGCTCGCGATGCCCGAGAACAGAAGGCACAGCAGCATGGCGATGAGATAGCCGAAAGAACTGCCGTAATAATACATGGGTTTTCTCCTTTCAAAGCATTTCCAGGCGGCCGGAGTACCAGCCGGTCACGCCGTTTTTCTTGATCCAGGCGCCGCGGTCGGTCCGGCGGACGACGCTGAGCGTGTCGCCGGGGGCGACGGCGGGGCGGTAGTCGGTGACATCGTTCACGAGGAGCTTGTTGTCCTTCTCGTAGAGGAAGTCGGTGGGGACATCCATTTCATATCCGGTGCGGATGTGGCGGATGCGGCACCACTCGCGCCCGAGCTCGATGGGGAACACCTCGTTGTCGCCCCAGCGGATGTATGCCGAGCGCACGCCCTTTTTCTGCGCATCGAGCGCGCGGGCGAGCGGGAACGGATCGTACCACTCGCAGGTGAATTTGCCGCGGCGGATGATGAGCGCGTTGAGCTGGCCGTCGTCCTTGAGGACGCAGCCGCCGTCGATGCTCGCCACGCGGCAGGCCTTGTCGAGGATCGGCACGGCGGATATGGTGCTCGTGCCGTAGAGACACACCGGCGTGTGGCCGGTGATGACCCACTTTTTGAAGTGCGGGCGGCTCGCGTAGAAGCTGTCGATCTTCATGCAGCGCCACGGGCCGGCGCTCTCGAGCGTTTCCCCGCGCGGGATGCCGCCGTGGACGAAAATGTACTGATCCGTTTCGAGCGCGAACGGCATGGAGCGGAGAAAGTCGAATTCCGGCGCGAACGCCTCGCGCAGCTTCGCCTTGAGCTTCGGGATGTCGATGTCTTCCGAGAGCTCCTCGCCGAGCTCGGCGCACATGTCGCGGATGAGCCCGCCGCGCGCGATCGCCTTCTGGTGCAGGATGTGCTGCAGCGTGCGCGCGTCCCACTCCTCGTCGCAGCCGTCTACCCACAGATGCCAGAAGTCGCAGTTGCCGAGCACCGGGTAGAGGCGGCACTTTCCGCGCAGCGCCATCGCATAGCGCAGCGTGGCGAGGCTCTGCGGCCCCTTTTCCACGAGATCGCCGAGGAGCACGAGCCGGTCGTCGCTGCGCAGACGGATCCTGGCGAGCAGCCCTTCGAGATACGGCAGATTGCCGTGGATGTCCGATACGGCGATGATGCGGCTGCTCCCATCGAACACGGGGTGACCGACTTCGTAGGTGCGGTTGGGAAAGGCGGGGTCTGTGGAAAAGTGAGTTATAAAGTCCATTCCATCACCAGAAGCTCCCCGAGGGCGCCGGGCGCTGTGCCGACGCGCCGAAAGCCTTCCTTTTCATAAAATCCGACGGCCGGATTTTCCGGCGCGACGGTGAGACGCATGGAGGTGCGGCCGAGGGCGCGGAAGCGCATGACCGCCGTGCCGATGAGCTGGATGCCGCAGTGATGGCGGCGCAGTTCCGGCACGACATACAGAAACGAGATCCAGCCGATGCCGTCCTTTTTGCCGCGCCGTTCGTCGAGCGCGAGGACACCCGCAAACTCGTTCTCGAGCAGGGCGATCGAAAGGCTGCCCGGCGCGTCGATGCTGCGGTAGAGCGCGTGCAGACGGCACCCCTCGGCATCGAAGCCCTCGAGCGAGCCGTGCGCGGTGCGCCAGGCATCGCGGTAGCAATCGAGATAAAGCTCCGTGTCGCGGTCGGGGTCGAACGGACGGTAACGCAGGTCATAGCACCGCGCGCCGCCGGGGCCGCTTTCGCGGGAGGGCTCATAGGGCCGCTCGGGCAGGTGCGAGGTGTCGTTCGCGTATTCAATGGAAAAGGCATCGTTTTCGTACCGCAGGAGCGTGACCGAGGTGTTGTTCACGAGCGGGACTTCCTCGGAAATGCGCTCGCTCGGCACCTGCAGGATGTACGAGAGAAAGGCGCGGATGGCCATGCCGTGGCAGGCGACGCCGACGGTCTTGCCGTCGTTGGCGCGGGCGATGTCCGTCATGGCGGCGAACATGCGCTGCTGCACCTCGCGGTGCGTTTCGCTGCCCTCGACATGCCAGCGGTCGGGGTCGTGGAGGAATGCGTGCTTGAGCTCCGGGTGCTCGAGATTCACCTCGCCCCACGGGCGCATCTCCCACTCGCCGAAGCACATCTCGATGAGCCGCGGCTCGATGATGGTGGGGATGTCGTGCGCACCGACGATGGCGGCAGCCGTCTCGCGCGTGCGGCGCAGGGGACTCGCGTACACCGCGGCAAGCGGCACGGACGCAAAGCGCTGCGTGAGATACGGAAGCTGCGCGCGGCCGGCGGCGGTGAGATCCACATCCGTCTGCCCCTGCACGCGGCGGAAAAGATTTCCCTCCGACTGCCCGTGCCGGACAAGGAATATTGAAGTCATGTATTGCCACTCCCTTGAAAATGGGGTATAATAAGAATTCTAATGGGTCTATTATTCACTGTTCAATATTCATCCTTCACGATTCATTACCGCTGCACCGACCTGTGAGCGGGACTTACATAGAAATGAATAATGAATATTGAATACTGAAGAATGAAGAATGATGGAGCGGGGGCGGCGCCCCCGGGACTTACATTCCATTATAACACACTATCATGCCGTGCGGCAAGGGGGTCCGTTGTGGGAGATATCATTCATATCATCAGCGGACGCGACGGCGGCGGGGCGAAGACGCATGTGCTTCGGCTGCTGACCGCTCTGGCGCCGGACGGGAACATTCGGCTCGTGTGCCTCTCAAACGGCGTGCTCGCCGAGAGTGCCAAGGCGGCGGGGCTTCCCTGCACCGTGGTCGAGGGCAGCTTCTTCGCACAGCTCCGGCAAGTGCGCGCTCTTTCGCAGGGCGCTTCGATCCTCCACTGCCACGGCAGCCGCGCCAACCTCACCGGCGCACTTTTGAAAGGCTCGCTTCCGGGCGTGAAGGTCATCTCGACCGTCCACAGCGACCACCGGCTCGACTATCTGCGCCGTCCGCTCGCGCGCCTCACCTACGGCACGCTCAATGCGTGGGCGCTCCGCCGCATGGACGCGCTCGTGTGCGTGTCGGACGCCATGCGATGCGTGTACGCCTCGCGCGGCTTTTCCCGGGATCGCCTCTTCTCTATTTATAATGGTATCGATATGAATGCCCCGACCGGTGACCGCGCTTCGTGGCTCCGTGCGCACGGCATCCCGGCCGACGGCGGCGAGATCTTCGCCGGAACGGCAGCGCGGTTCAACGCCGTGAAGGATCTGCCGACCATGCTGCGCGGCTTTGCGCTCGCAGCGGAAACGTGCCCGCAGCTCCGCCTCATTCTCGCCGGTTCGGGTCCGGAAGAGAACGCCCTGCGCGCTCTCGCCGACGAGCTCGGCATAGCGGAGCGGGTGTATTTTCCCGGCTGGGTCGAGGACACCGAGGGGCTCTATGCCTCGCTCGATGTGTGCCTCCTGACTTCCGTCTCCGAGACCTTCCCCTATGCGCTCACGGACGCGGCGAAGTACCGCGTGCCGGTCATCTCCACGGCGGTCGGCGGCGTGCCGGAGCTTGTGGAGGACGGCGTGAACGGTTTGCTCATCGCGCCGGGGGACGCTCGCTCGCTCGGCGAGAAGCTCGCGGCACTCTGCGGAGACGGCGCGCTTCGAAAGACGCTCGGCGCGGCGCTTTACGATACGGTCAGAGAGAAATTCTCGATGGACGCGACGGCGGAGCGCCAGCGCGCCATTTACCGCGCCGTTCTGACAGAGCGGAGAGGCATCGTCATCTCGGGCGCGTACGGCTGCGGCAACCGCGGCGACGAGCTCATGCTCGAGGCGATGCTGCGCGGCATTCGGCGCGATGCGCCGGAGAGCGCGGTCACGGTGCTCTCACATGATCCGAAGGAGACCGAACGGCGGTTCGATGTCGATTCGATCCAATACCTTGATTTTCCGCGCATCGCGCGCTCGCTGCGCAGTGCCAATACGCTGCTCCTCGGCGGCGGAAATCTCCTGCAGGACGACACCTCGCGCCGCTCGCTTGCCTATTATCTCGCGCTGCTGCGCACGGGACACCGGCTCGGCTGCCGGTGCATCCTCCCGAGCGCGGGGCTCGGGCCGCTCTCCGAGGGCGGCTGGCGAAAAACCGCGCGGGTGCTGAACGAATGCGCCGAACGCATCGTCTTTCGGGAGAGAGCAAGTCTCGAAGCGGCGAAGGCGCACGGCGTCACGAAACCCATCCTCGAGCCCGGCCGCGATGCCGCGCTCGATACGGCAGTGCCCGAAGCGGAAAGGGGAGAGGTACTGCTCTTCTGCCCGCGTCCGCTGCGCGGCGGCACGGAGATCACGCGGCGTTTTGCCGGGGAAGCGGCGGCGTTCGCGTCGGCGCACGGAATGCGCATCGTGTTTCTCGCCATGAATGTGCGCAGCGACGCGCCCGTCTGCCGGGAGCTTTCGCGGGAATTCGGCGGCACGGCGGCGGACGCGCCGGAGGATACGGCAGCGCTCGCAAAGGTTTTCGCCTCGGCGGCGTTTACGGTGTCCATGCGGCTGCACGCGCTCACGCTCTCTTATCTCGCCGGAACGCCGCGCCTCGGCATCGACACGGACGGGCGCATCGCGGCCTCGAGCGAGGAGCTCGAAACGCCGTTCGTCCGAACGGAATGCGAAAAATTTACGGAAGCATTGGAAAATGCTCGGAAAGATACAGGCCATACGAAATGATTTACACCGATCAGCACATACACTGCCAAAGCTCGCCCGACTCGCACACACCGCTGCGCGAAATGGCGGCGGCGGCGCGCGACCACGGCATGAGCGCCGTGTGCTTCACCGACCACATCGAGATGGACATGTCCGACCTCGGCGACCTGAGCTGGCCGACGCGGCGCGATATTCTCCGCGCGGCGTGGGACGATGTGCGCCGGAACCCCGTTGAGGGCATCACGGTGCGCTGCGGCATCGAGCTGGGCGAGGCCAACCACGACCCCGAGGCGGCGAAGGAAGCCGCGCTCGAGCCGGGGCTCGATTTCGTGCTCGGCTCGCTGCACAACCTGCGCGGTCAACCGGATTTCTTCCTCTACCCCTATGAATCGGAGGAGCAGTGCGACGAGCTCAACCGCGCCTACCTTGCGGAACTCCTTGAGCTCACGGCGTTTCCGTACTTCGATGTGATGGCACACGTCGGCTACACCTCGCGCTACATGCACCGCGACGGCTTCGCCGCCGAGGTCACGGCGGAGAAGTTCCACGACGAGCTCGCCGCCATATATACCGCCCTCATCTCGCAGGGCCGCGGCATCGAGATCAACGTCTCCGGCTTCCGCTGCGGCCACACGAGCTACCCGAACGCCTCGGCGCTCGCCCTCTACAAAGAGCTCGGCGGCGAACTCATCACCATAGGCAGCGACGCCCACGAAGCCAAAGACGCCTCCATCGGAATCCGCGAGGGCGCCGAGCTTCTGCGGACATTGGGGTTTAAGTA
>CAZKGZ010000021.1:0-13698 GCA_964552365.1 uncultured Oscillospiraceae bacterium
GAGCGGAGATACCGATCGTGGTGTCTCCGCTCTTGATCACTTTATTCTGTCTTGGGCTTGGCGCTGCCGGCTTCGGGCTGGGGGCGGGGTTTGTGACGGCGGCGGTTGTTGCGGTGGGACTGACCGCTCTTTTCGCTGCGGTCGCCCTTGTCCGCGCTCTCGGGGCGCTTTTCGGCCTTTTCGGCACTCTTTTCGGGGCGCTTCTTTTCGACCTTTTCGGTACGGGCGGCTTTCTCGCCCTTTTCCGTGCGCTGCGGCTTATCGGCTTTTTCGGCGCGCGGGGCTTTCTCGCTGCGTTCGCCCTTTTCGCGGCGCTCGGTCTTTTCACCCTTTGCGGCTTTTTCGGTGCGCTCCGGCTTCTCGGCGCGTTCCGGCTTTTCCGTGCGCTCCGGTTTCTCGGGGCGGTCGCCTCTGCCGCGGCCTCCGCGACGGCGGCGGTTATTGCGGCGGGCGGCGTCGGCACTCTTTTCCTCTTCGGGCGCGGCTTCTCCGGCGGCCGCTGCGGCCTCGGGGTCTGCGATCATATCGGGCACGAGCCAGTCGTTTTCCGGCTCGAGCGGCGCTTCTTTTACTTTCTTCGGCTTGCCGCTGAGCACATCCGGCAGCGGCTGACCCTCGGCGGGACGCCCGCCCGGGACCTCGGCGATGTCATCGGCATCGTAGGTGCGGATGTCCGGGTCGCCCGAGGTGCGGTCGAGACGCACCTTGACGCTCTGGCGCAGGAGATTGACGAGCGTCACATTGCCGTAGCCGTCCTCCGTCTGCACGAACGCGCCGTTTTTCGGCACATGCTTCACGAGATCCTCATACGCCTCCTGCTCATAGCGCAGGCAGCACATGAGACGGCCGCAGGTGCCGGAGATCTTCACGGGGTTGAGCGACATGGACTGCGTTTTCGCCATCTTGGTGCTGACGGGCTGGAAGTCGTCCAGGAACTGGCTGCAGCAGAACGGCCGCCCGCAGATGCCGAGACCGCCGAGCATTTTCGCCTCATCGCGCACGCCGATCTGGCGCAGCTCGATGCGGGTGCGGAACACGCCCGCCAGATCGCGCACGAGCTCGCGGAAGTCCACGCGCCCGTCGGCGGTGAAGAAAAAGAGGATCTTGTTGCCTTCAAACGAGCACTCCACATCGACGAGCTTCATTTCGAGCTTGTGCTTTGCGATGAGCTCGCGGCAGATGCCGAGCGCTTCCTTTTCGCGCTTGCGGTTGAGCTCCTCGATGCGCAGATCGTCGCTCGTGGCGAGGCGGACGACCGGACGGAGCGGCTGCACGGTCGTATTGTCCTCGACCTGGTGGTTGCCCCACACGCAGTCGCCGAGCTCCATGCCCTTGGCCGTTTCCACGACGACCTTGTCGCCGGTCCTCGCGGTGACGCCGTTCGGCGCAAAATAATACGATTTTCCGCGTCCGCGGAATTTTACACTGACTACTTCTGTCACGGATATATCCTCGATTCTATATAGAAAAGCCTTCGCTTCTTATTGTTTTTCGTTCGGTATGTAGGTGGAAAGATAGCCGGTCACATGCTTCTGGCCGACGTTCAGGCTGAGGTACTCCAGCGCGCGGTTCAGGAACGCTTCGAGCGAGAGAAGCTCGCGGCGGTCTTTCACCATGCGCACGGCGAGCTCTGTCGCCGTCTGCACCACATCGATGAGATCCTGCCGCTCGAGATCTTCCATCGCGGTGCAGCAGCGGAGAAGCTCGGCGCGGTCGCCCCGCGCTTGCAGCAGACCCTCCGCGCGAAGGTACGCACTGCTCGTGCGGTCCTCCTCGCCCTCGGTGGAGAGACGGATCTCGGCACAGCGCGAGCGCACCGTGGCGAGCAGCCGCTCGGGATGCTCGGCGCACAGCAGCAGCACCACGCCCGCCGGCGGCTCCTCGAGGAGCTTGAGAAGGGCGTTCTGCGCTTCGCTGTTCATCGTGTCCGCTTCGGGGAAAATGTACGCCTTGCCGTTCGCCTCGTTCGGCCGCACGGCGGCATCGGCCACCACATCGCGCGACTGACCGACGACGATGTTGCGCCGGATCTTCCCGTTCGGCTCGGCCGGCGTGCGCACGATGAGCGTCACATCCGGGTGGATGCCGGGAAAATCCCCCGTGAACACCTTGCGGCAGTGACGGCACACGCGGCAGGGCTTTTCGCCCGTCCCTTCGCACAGCGCCGCCGCGGCCATCTCCCGCGCCCGCGCACTCGTAGCCGCCGGAGACCCCGACAAAATATAAGCATGCATCATCTTTTCCATAATAATTCAGTATACCATAGAATACACGGCTTTGACAAGAAATAATTCGGCAGCGCCGCAGATGACATTGTGCGGTGTTGCCTTAACAAAGTACTTCGGCGATCGCGCGAAGGAGCGCTTCGTTTTCTTCGTGCGTGCGCACGGCGATGCGGTACCAGCCGGGCGCGAGGCCGAAATAGTTTTCGCAGTTCCGGATGAGGATGCCCTTTTCGCGGAGCGCCCTGTCAAGCCCGGGCGCGGCGGAAAAGAGCAGGAAATTGGCGTCCGAGGGGACGACGCGGCAGCCGAGCGAGGTAAGCCCCTCGGCGAGGAACGGCCGCTCCGTGCGGATCAGGGCGCGCGTGCGCTCGAGAAATTCCGTTTCACGCAGCGCCGCAACGCCCGCCGCCTGTGCGAGGGAGGAGACATTCCACGGCGGCACGGCTTCGGACATGGCGTGGAGGAGGGAAGCGTCGGCGCTCAGACCGTACCCGAGGCGAAGCCCCGCCATGCCGTGGCTTTTCGTAAAGGCCTTGAGAATGAAGAGATTCGGGTGCGCGGCGAGATACGGCTTTGCGCCCTCACCGCCGTCCGTGAGGTCGAGAAAGCACTCGTCGAGGAAAAGGCGCGTGCCGAGCGCATCGCACACGGCAAGGATCTCGCGCAGCAGCTCGCTCCCGACGAGCCGACCGGTGGGGTTGTTCGGGGTGCACAGGAAAAAGACCTCGGGCTTCGTTTCGCGCAGAAAGGCGAGGATCCCCTCGTCGGGCGCAAAATCGTTCGCCTCCGGGAGCATACAGCGCGCCATCGCGCCGCCGTTTCGCGCGAGCGCGAGCGAGTACTCCGCAAAGGTCGGCGCAAGCTCCGCCGCGCGCTTCGGGTGCACGGCGTCGGCGTAGGCATAGATGAGATCCGCCGCGCCGTTCCCGCAGAGAATGTATTCCTCCGGCACGCCCTCATCGCACGCAATGGCTTCGCGCAGGGCGCGGCAGTAGGGGTCGGGGTAGCGGTGAATGTCCGGCAGCGCGCTTCGAACCGCTTCGCACACGCCCTCCGGCGTGCCGAGCGGGTTCGTGTTGGCGGAAAAGTCCAGCACCGTTCCGCCGCCGTATATGTCCCCGCCGTGGGGGTTGACCGAGTCATAGAGCATCATAGCACCACCGCCGTCAGATACCGGATCGCCGCGCAAAGGAGAAAGGCGAGCGCCGCGGTCGCGTAGAGGAGCCGCCCCGCACGGGGGATGTCCTCATATTCGATCTCGCGCAGCGCGTCGCCGATGTACGGCTTTTTGTGCAGCACGCCGTGATAGTACGCATCGCCCGCGAGGCGCACGCCGAGGAGCCCGGCGCACACGGATTCCGTCTGCGCGGAGTTGGGGCTCGCGTGGTTCCGGCGGTCGCGACGCCAGATCTTCCAACCGTTTTTCGCGTCCATGCCGAGCAGCGCGCCCGCCGCGAGCATCAAAAGCGCGGAGAGCCGCGCGGGGAGGAAGTTCAGGACATCGTCCGCCTTCGCGGGGACGAGCCCGATGTTTTTATACGGCATCTCGACATAGCCGAGCATGGAGTCCATCGTGTTGACGGCCTTGTAGAAAAATCCGAGCGGCGCCCCGCCGAGCGCGAGCGCGAGCATCGGCGCGATGACGCCGTCGGAGGCGTTCTCCGCCACGGTCTCCACGGCGGCGCGGGTCACGGCTTTGTCGTCGAGCGAGGCGGTGTCGCGCCCGACGATCATGGAAACGGCGCGGCGGTATTCCGCACTGTCGCCCTTGCGCAGCGCCTTATATACCTTCATGCTCTCGTCGCGCAGCGACTTTGCGGCGAGCACCTGCCAGCACATGATGCTCTCGACCGCAAGGCCGCACACCGGGTGCAGCCGGCAGGCAAAATACAAGATCAGCGCCGGAACGCCCGTTGATACGAGCACGACAATGAGCCAGAGCACGCCCCCGGCGATGTTCTCGCCGCGGACGGTTTTGGGGAACAGACGCCGGACGAGCCGCTCCGTGATCGTGATGAGTTTCCCGATGCCCGCGACCGGGTGCGGGAGAGAGTGCGGGTCGCCGAGCAGAAGGTCGATGACGGCGCCGAGTGCGAAAGCCAGCAGATGCATCATGGTTTTTATCTCCGAAAAAAAGTTTCCGGGAGCATCATACCACAGCGCGGGCGGCTTTTCTACATTTTATTGCTTCTTATTGCTTCAGCGTCCGGATGAGCTTCGTGTACGACACGGCGAGGCAGGTGCACACGAGGGCATAAACGCCGAGGAGCACGGACAGCACGGCAAACCACGCGCCCCGGAAAACGAGACAGAAAACGGCGGTATGCTCTATACTTCCTTTCGGAAAATCATTCTTCTTTGAGCCATCCGGCAACGGCGGCGCTTTGCCGAATTATGCGGTGCTGCCCTTTTGCATTCGGAATAATATTTCGTGATGTCCATGGCAGAAAACCTCTTTTATGAAAATAGTTAGCATAAGCTAACCGCCGGGGATCGAAAAAGCCGTCTTGCGGCGACACATAAAAATTTTTATCTATTTTGATGGTAGCAGAAAGGGAACGAAATGTCAACCGGATTTTTATGCAAAGCTCCCTATTGACGCGCAGCGGGGCGGCGTGATAGAATCATACTGCTTTAAGTTGGTCCTGTGAGGCCATCAAGGAACAGCATAGATTTTCCGGCGGGATCTCTCCGCCTCTTTCGGTCTGCTTTCTTTGATGGGGAAGCAGATTTTTTTGCGGGAGGAACCGTCATGCCGATTTTTGAGAGAGACAGCAAGTGGGATATTCTTCTCCGCCGTATTGCCGAAACAAGTGAATATGTTGTATTGCCCGGTCTCGCAGACGTTCACGTTCATCTGCGGGAGCCGGGTTTTTCTTATAAGGAGACCATCTATACCGGCAGCCGCGCCTGTGCGCACGGCGGCTTCACTGCGGTGTGCGCCATGCCGAATCTCGATCCCTGCCCGGACAGCGCGGAGAATCTTCGGCGCGAGACGGAGCTCATCGAGCGTGATTCCGTCATCCGCATCCTGCCGTACGGCACGGTGACGCGCCTCGAGCGCGGGGAGGAGCTCTCCGACATGGACGCGCTCGCGCCGCTCGTTGCGGGCTTTTCCGACGACGGCCGCGGCGTGCAGAGCGAAGAGATGATGCGCTCTGCCATGCGCAGGGCCAAGTCGCTCGGCAAGATCATCGCCGCGCACTGCGAGGACAATTCCCTCCTCCGCGGCGGATACATCCACGACGGCGCGTACGCCCGCGCGCACGGCCACCGCGGCATCTGCTCCGAATCGGAATGGCGGCCCATCGAGCGCGACATCGCGCTCGTGCGCGAGACCGGCTGCGCCTACCATGTCTGCCATGTTTCCACGAAAGAGAGCGTCGAGCTCATCCGCCGCGCCAAGCGCGAGGGACTCGACATCACCTGCGAGACCGCGCCGCACTACCTGCTGATGGACGAGAGCTTCCTGCAGGAGGACGGACGGTTCAAAATGAACCCGCCGCTGCGCTCCGCGGAAGACCGCCTCGCGCTCCTCGAGGGACTGCGGGACGGAACGATCGACATGATCGTCACCGACCACGCGCCGCACTCCGCGGAGGAGAAGAGCCGCGGGCTCGAAAAGAGCGCGATGGGCGTGGTCGGCATCGAGACATCGTTCCCTCTGATGTACACCTACCTCGTAAAGCCCGGCATCCTCACGATGGAAAAGCTCATCGAGCTCATGCACGATGCGCCCTGCCGCCGCTTCGGTCTCGACACCGCGGACGACTTCACGGTGTTCGCCCTGAACGAGGAGTACACCATCGACCCCGCGGACTTCCTCTCCAAGGGGAAGAGCACGCCGTTCGAGGGGTGGAAGGTCAGCGGACGGTGCAAAATGACGGTGTGCCGCGGGCAGCTCGCCTACCTCGCACCGGAGCTTCGGGAGGACATGCAGTGAAACAGGAGATATTTACCGTGCGGGAGAACACCCGCATCGCGGAGAACACCATGCGCATCGTGCTGCACGGGGACGCGACCGCGCTGGAGCGCCCGGGGCAGTTCGTGAACGTGAAGATCGACGGCTTCTTTCTCCGCCGTCCGCTCTCGGTGTGCTTTGCATCGGAAACGAACATTACGCTCATCTACCGCATCGTCGGCGCGGGCACGGAAAAGCTCGCCGCCGCATCGGAGGGCGACAAATTCGACATCCTCACCGGGCTCGGGAACGGCTTCGACCTTTCGCGCTCGGGAGACCGCCCGCTGCTCCTCGGCGGCGGCATGGGCACCGCACCGCTCTACTGGCTGTGCAGCCGGCTGACAGAGCAGGGAAAACACCCGCGGGTCATCCTCGGCTTCCCGAAGGCGGCGGATGTATTTTATAAGGAAGAATTCGAAGCACTCGAGGTCGAGACCGTCGTCGTCACGGAGGACGGCTCGCTCGGAGAAAAAGGCTTCGTGACGCGCGCCATGCCCGACGCGGAATACACCTATTTTTACGCCTGCGGCCCCGAGCCGATGCTCAAAGCCGTGTGCAAGGCGTCCGTGACACCGGGCGAAATGAGCTTCAGCACCCGCATGGGCTGCGGCTTCGGCGCGTGCATGGGCTGCACCTGCCAAACGCTCGCCGGGCCGAAGCGCATATGCAAGGACGGCCCCGTGATGAAAAAGGAGGAGATCCGATGGGAAGACTGAATGTTGACCTGTGCGGTATCGAGCTTGACAACCCGGTCATCCCCGCCTCGGGCACGTTCGGGTACGGATACGAGTTCGCGCCGCTTTACGACATAAACTGCCTCGGCACGTTTTCCTTCAAGGGCACAACGCGCCAAGCGCGCCTCGGCAATCCGCTGCCGCGCATCGCGGAGGCACCCGCCGGCATCATCAACGCCGTGGGGCTGCAGAACCCGGGCGTGGAGCGCGTCATAAGCGAGGAGCTCCCGAAGCTCAGGGCGTGCTTTCATAAACCGGTCATGGCGAACGTGAGCGGGTTTTCGATCGAGGAATACGCCGAGGTGTGCGCCATGCTGGACGCAGAGCCGCAGATCGGCTGGTTCGAGGTGAACATCAGCTGCCCCAACGTTCACGGCGGCGGCATGAGCTTCGGCACCGACCCCAAGTGCGCGGCGGCCGTCACGGGCGCGGTGAAGCGCGTGACGAAAAAGCCGGTCATACTGAAGCTCTCGCCGAATGTCGGCGACATCACGGAGATCGCGAAGGCGTGTGAAGGCGCGGGCGCGGACGGCATCAGCCTCATCAACACCGTCCTCTCCATGCGCATCGACCTCGCGAGCCGCAGGCCGCTCCTTGCAAACACCACCGGCGGCCTCTCGGGCAGTGCGATCTTCCCGCTGGCCGTGCGCATGGTGTACCAGACGGCGAAGGCCGTGTCGGTGCCGGTCATCGGCATCGGGGGCGTATCGAGCGCCGAGAATGTGCTCGAAATGATGATGGCGGGCGCCACCGCCGTGGAAGTGGGCGCTGCGAACCTCACGCAGCCGTGCATCTGCCGGGACATCATCGCGGAGCTTCCCGCGGTCATGGATCGATACAAAATCAAAAATCTCAAAGATATAATCGGAGGAGCCTTATGAAACGAGATGTGATCATCGCCTGCGACTTTGCGAGCGCGGAGGCAACGTATGCCTTCCTCGACCGCTTCACCGGCGAGAAGCCCTTTGTCAAGATCGGCATGGAGCTCTACTATGCGGCCGGCCCGGACATCGTCCGCGAGCTGAAGCGGCGCGGCCACCGCATTTTCCTCGATCTGAAGCTGCACGACATTCCGAACACCGTGAAAAAGGCCATGGCGGTGCTCTCCGGACTCGATGTGGACATCGTGAATCTGCACGCCGCGGGCGGAGCGGACATGATGCGCGCCGCCGTGGAGGGACTCACGCGCCCGGACGGCACGAGAGCGAAGCTCATCGCCGTGACGATGCTCACCTCGGTCGACAAACAGCGCATGAATGAAGAGCTCCTCATCCCCGGCGAGCTCAACGACATCGTGATGCGCTATGCGCTCAACGCCCGCAATGCCGGGCTCGACGGCGTCGTGTGCTCTCCGCTCGAGGCGGGCCGGGTACACGAGGTATGCGGCGGCGATTTTCTCACCGTCACGCCCGGCATCCGCTTCGCGGACGGCGCGCAGGGCGACCAGCAGCGCGTGACCACGCCCGCGAAGGCGCGCACGCTCGGCTCGGATCTCATCGTGGTCGGACGCCCCATCACGGCGGCCGCCGACCCGGTGGAAGCATACGAGCGCTGCATGAACGAATTTGCAAAAGCCTGAGGAGGTTAACCGATGAAAGAGAAAATCGCGAAGGATCTGCTTTCCATCGGCGCGGTGTTTTTCCGCCCCGATGAGCCGTTTACCTGGGCCAGCGGCATCAAAAGCCCGGTGTACTGCGACAACCGCCTGACGCTCACCGCGCCCGCGGTGCGCACCGATGTGGAGGAGGGGCTCGCCGAGCTCATCCGCACGCGCTACCCGAACGCCGAGGTGCTCATGGGCACATCGACCGCCGGCATCGCGCACGCCGCCATCACGGCGCACATCCTCGGCCTGCCGATGGGCTATGTGCGCAGCGGCGCCAAGGATCACGGCCGTCAGAACCGCATCGAGGGCAAGCTCGAGCCGGGCGAGAAGGTCGTTGTGGTGGAGGATCTCATTTCCACCGGCGGCAGCGTCATCGAGGTCGTCGACGCGCTGCGCGAGGCGGGTGCCGAGGTGCTCGGCATCGTGAGCATCTTCACCTACGGCATGAAAAAGGGACTCGAGCGGCTCGCCGCCGCGCATGTGGAAAACACCTCGCTCACCGACTTCGACTGCATCGCGCAGGTCGCCTCGGACGAGGGATACATCAAGCCGGAGGATGTGCGCCGCCTCATCGCGTTCCGCAACGATCCCTCCGACGAGAGCTGGATCCGGGGGTGAAGAAAATGCGCAATCTCATTGACATCATGGAGCTCTCCGTCGACGAGATCGATGAGCTCATCCATACGGCGCTCGACATTATCGCGAATCCCGACAAATACGCCGAGAGCTGCCGCCGCAAGAAACTCGCCACGCTCTTCTTTGAGCCGTCCACCCGCACGAGACTGAGCTTCGAGGCCGCCATGTACGAGCTCGGCGGCAACGTCATCGGCTTCGCGGGCGCGAACTCCAGCTCCGCCGCCAAGGGCGAGAGCGTTGCGGACACCGTGCGCACCGTCGGCTGCTATGCGGACATCATCGCCATGCGCCACCCGAAGGAGGGCGCCCCGGTAGTCGCGGCGCGCACCGCGGGCGTGCCGGTCATCAACGCCGGCGACGGCGGCCACAACCACCCGACGCAGACGCTCGCCGACCTTCTCACCATCTACCGCGAAAAGGGACGGCTCGACCACATGACCGTCGGCCTTTGCGGCGACCTGAAATTCGGCCGCACCGTCCACTCGCTCATCTCCGCCATGTCGCGCTACGAGGGCATCCGCTTCGTGCTCATCTCTCCGGAGGAGCTGCGCGTGCCGCGCTACCTCATCTCGGATGTGCTCGAGGGGAAGATCCCGTATGAGGAGGTCACCGACCTCGAGGCGGCCATCCCCGATCTCGACGTGCTCTACATGACGCGCGTGCAGCGCGAGCGCTTCTTCAACGAGGCGGACTACCTGCGCCTGAAGGACAGCTACATCCTCACGCCGGAGAAGCTCAAGAGCGCGAAGAGCACGCTCTCCGTGCTCCATCCGCTCCCGCGCGTGAACGAGATCTCCGTGGCGGTCGACAGCGACCCGCGCGCGTGCTACTTCAAGCAGGTGCTCAACGGCAAATATATGCGCATGGCGCTCATTCTGAAACTTCTGGAGGTGCAGGTATGATCATCGGACAGATCAAGGACGGCATCGTGCTCGACCACATCACCGCCGGCAAAAGCAGCGAGATCTACACGCTTCTCGGGCTCGACAAGCTCGATTGCACCGTGGCGACCATCCAGAATGCCGAGAGCACGAAAATGGGCAAGAAGGACATCATCAAGATCGGGCAGACCATGGACGTCGACCTCGACATCCTCGGCTACATCGACCCCGGCATCACCGTGAACGTCATCCGCGACGGCAAGCTCATCAAGCGCGAGCACCTCTCGCTGCCCGACAAGATCGTCGGCCTTCTGAAGTGCAAGAACCCGCGCTGCA
The DNA here is from genome assembly GCA_964552365.1 of uncultured Oscillospiraceae bacterium. Taxonomy (GTDB): domain Bacteria; phylum Bacillota; class Clostridia; order Oscillospirales; family Oscillospiraceae; genus Apopatocola. The sequence goes on from CAZKGZ010000021.1 coordinate 10,380, forward strand.
TCACCTCGTGCGAGCAGGAGCTCGAGCAGGAGTTCCGCCTCGTGAACCGCGAAAAGAAGATCTACCGGTGCATCTACTGCGAGAGCGAAGCGCCGAAATATACGCCGGACGCGCAGAAATAAAAGGGAGAGAGAATTATGAAGAGAACAGACATCAAAAAGATCCTGATCATCGGCTCCGGCCCCATCGTCATCGGACAGGCGGCGGAGTTCGACTATGCCGGCACGCAGGCGTGCCTCGCGCTCAAGGAGGAGGGCTACGAGGTCATCCTCGTGAACTCCAACCCCGCCACCATCATGACCGACACCTCCATCGCCGACAAGGTGTATATGGAGCCGCTCACGCTCGAGTATGTCTCGAAGATCATCCGCTACGAGCGCCCGGACGCCATCGTCCCCGGCATCGGCGGCCAGACCGGATTGAACCTCGCCATGGAGCTCGAGAAAAAAGGCGTGCTGCGCGAGTGCCAGGTGGAGCTGCTCGGCACGAGCAGTCAGAGCATCGAGCGGGCCGAGGACCGCGAGCTCTTCAAGGAGCTGTGCCAGTCCATCGGCGAGCCGGTCATCCCCTCCGAGATCACCTATAATATCGACGAAGCCAAGGCGGCGGCCGAGCGCATCGGCTACCCCGTCGTGCTGCGCCCGGCGTTCACGCTCGGCGGCACCGGCGGCGGCTTCGCGAACAACGAGGAAGAACTCCTCGAGCTCGGCCACAACGCCTTCGCTCTCTCGCCCGTCCATCAGGTGCTCATCGAGAAGAGCGTCAAGGGCTACAAGGAGATCGAGTTTGAGGTCATGCGCGACAGCGCCGACCACGCCATCACCATCTGCGGCATGGAGAACGTCGACCCGGTCGGCGTCCACACCGGCGACTCCATCGTCGTCGCGCCCATCCTCTCCCTCTCCGATGCCGATCTCAAAATGCTCAACGACAGCGCCATCAAGATCATCCGCGAGCTGAAGATCGCGGGCGGGTGCAACGTGCAGTTCGCGCTCGACCCCGAATCGAGCCGCTACTACCTCATCGAGGTGAACCCGCGCGTGTCGCGCTCCTCCGCTCTCGCGTCCAAGGCGAGCGGCTACCCCATCGCCCGCGTGACGGCGAAGATCGCCGTGGGCATGCTCCTCGAGGAGATCGCCGTCGCCGGCGGCACCGCGGCCATCGAGCCGAGCCTCGACTACATCGTCGCCAAGTTCCCGCGCTTCCCGTTCGACAAGTTCAACACCGTCCCCAACGTCCTCGGCACGCAGATGAAGGCGACCGGCGAGGTCATGGGCATCGGCGCCACGCTCGAGGAGTGCTTCCTCAAGTCCGTGCGCTCGCTCGAGACCGGCGTGTGCCACTTCCGCCTCAGGAAGTTCGACGCGTGGGAGAGCGCGGAGCTGCTGCGCTACATCGGCATTTTCCATGACGACAACATCTTCGCCATCGCCGAGCTCCTGCGCCGCGGCGAGAGCATCGAAACGCTCCACCGCATCACGATGATCACGGAGTGCTTCCTCGAGTCTCTCAAGAAGATCACCGACATGGAGCGCACGGTCGAAGCGAACAAGGGCAGCATCGATGTGCTGCGCGAGGCCAAGATCATGGGCTTCTCGGATAAATACATCGCCTCCCTCTGGAGCGTGCCCGAGACGGACATCTACGCCATGCGCCGCGAAAACGGCATCACGCCCATTTTCCGCATGGTGGACACGCTGCACACCGGCAAATACATCGCCTATCTCTATTCCTCCTACACCGGCACGAACGAGTCCCGCCTCTCCGACAAGAAGAAGGTCGTGGTGCTCGGCGCCGGCCCCATCCGCATCGGTCAGGGCGTGGAGTTCGACTACTCCACCGTGCACGCCGTGCAGACCATCCGCCGCGCGGGCTACGAGGCCATCATCGTGAACAACAACCCCGAGACGGTCTCCACCGACTACACCACCGCCGACAAGCTCTACTTCGAGCCGCTCACCGTGGAGGATGTCATGGCCATCATCGACTTTGAGAAGCCGGACGGCGTCGTCGCCTCCCTCGGCGGACAGACCGCCATCAACCTCGCCCAGCCCCTCGCCGACCGCGGCGTGAAGATCATCGGCACCGACTGCGAAGCCATCGAGCGCGCCGAGAACCGCCGCAGCTTCGAGAAGGTCCTCGAGGATCTCAACATCCCGCAGCCGCGCGGATGCGCCGTCACGAACATCGAAGACGGCATCAGGGCGGCCAACGACGTCGGCTACCCCGTGCTCGTGCGCCCGAGCTTCGTGCTCGGCGGCCGCGCCATGGAGCTCGTAGCGAACGACGACATGCTCCGCCACTATCTCAAGACCGCCGTGGAGATCGACACCGACAAGCCCGTCCTCGTCGACCACTACATCCAGGGCAAAGAGGTCGAAGTCGACGCCATCTGCGACGGATACGATGTGTTCGTGCCCGGCATCATGGAACTTGTCGAGCGCACCGGCGTTCACAGCGGCGACTCCATCAGCGTGTACCCGTCCTACTCCATCTCCGACAAGGTCAAGGGCATCATTCTCCAATACACGAAGCGCATCGGCCTCGCCATCGGCATCGTCGGCCTTTACAACATCCAGTTCATCGTGGACAAGCACGACGATGTCTACATCATCGAAGTGAACCCGCGCTCCTCGCGCACCGTGCCGTTCCTCTCCAAGGCGACCGGCTACTCCCTCGCGGACATCGCCACCGAGGTCATCCTCGGCAAGACGCTCAAGGAGCAGGGCATATTCGGCATCTACCCCGAGGAGAAGAAGAGCCGCTTCGTAAAGGTGCCGGTGTTCTCCTCCAACAAGATCAAGGGCCTCGATGCGTACCTCTCTCCCGAAATGAAATCCACGGGCGAGGCCATCGGCTATGACCGCACGCTCGCGCGCGCCATGTACAAGGCGCTGCAGGCCTCCGGCATGCGGCTGCAGAATTACGGCACGGTCGTCGTGACGCTCGCCGACGAGGACAAGGAAGAGGCGCTGCCCATCGTCCGCAGCTTCTACAACATGGGCTTCAACATCGCCGCCACCGCCGGCACGGCGAACTTCCTCAAGAAGAACGGCATCCGCACCCACAAGCTCGGCAAGATCTCCGAGGGCAGCACGGAGATCCTCGACTTCATCCGCTCGGGCTTCGTGAGCTATGTCATCAACACCCGCGCCGTGACCTCCGGCGTGCACTACGAAGACGGCGCGGAGATCCGCCGCTGCGCCACCGAAAACGGCGTGACCATCTTCACCTCCCTCGACACCGTCCGCATCGTGACCGAAGTCCTCGAAGAAATGACCATCTCCGTCTCCACCATCGACTCCAACCACTGAGAAAG
>CAZKGZ010000022.1:0-13397 GCA_964552365.1 uncultured Oscillospiraceae bacterium
CGCAGGGCTTGTGCCCCATCAGGGAGCTGGCAGCGGCGGAGCCGCTGACTGAGGGGTTTCCGTACCTAAGGCTCCTCCCTTGGGGGAGCTGTCAGCGAAGCTGACTGAAGGAGTTCCCCGCCGCAGCGGCTCCCCCGCAGGGCTTGTGCCCCATCAGGGAGCTGGCAGCGGCGGAGCCGCTGACTGAGGGTTTACCCGCCCGCAGGCGACAGATCACATTGAAACTTCGGTCTTTTAGAGAAAAAGGCTGAGCCGAAAGAAACCGGAGAAAACCGAAAAAAAGCGAAAATAACCCAACCAAAGCAAATGAAAGCAAACAAAAGGCTACTAAAGACAAATAACAAAAGACGAATAACATAAGACTAAGACAAAGAACAAAAACAAAGACAAAATACTACGACAAGAAAGAGGGAGCTGACGCTCCCTCGAAAGAAACCGCGGGGCGGTTTCGCGCGCTCGCTTTGGGAGAGATGTTTGTAAGATCCGAGGGGAAGCACAGCCTGCGGCGGTTGATTTTGCTTGATTCTCCTGTTGGGCGAAAAATTTACCGATTTTCTAAAATTTCTCTTTACAAATCACTTTTCGTGTGGTATACTTAGTGTGAACTTCAGAAAGGGATCGGAGGAGATCTTTATGGAAATGAATTGGATCTGTTTGCATGGGTATTACCTGGAGGCGTGGGCCGGGCTGACGGATGAGGAAGTCGGGCGGCTGGGGACGGCGATGCTCTTGTACGGAAAGACCGGAGAGATCATGGATCTGCCGGGAAATGAACGCTTCGTGTTTCCGGACATGAAGGCGCAGATCGATAAGGACAAAGCGGATTATTACGCATTGTGTGAGAGGCAGCGCGCCCGCGCCCGAAAGCGGTGGGATAAGGTCAAAGCGCGGGATACGAACGCGGCGGGCTGAGTGCGGACGAATACGATCGTACCGGGGCGGATACAAACGAATACGACTGTACCGCCTCGTATACGGGCGAATACGACAAAAGGCTCTCCCCTGTTTCGGGAAAGCCTTGGATGAGAGCTTATGAGTTTTTCTCTTCGTGTACCTGCGCGGAATACTGCTCGAACAGGGCGAGGTATTCCTTCTCGGTTTCGGCGAAGGGGCGGACGGTGTAGTCGATTTTGATGCGGAGGTGCGGCTCAGGGGTCGTCGCCGGTTCCTGCAGGAGGATCGTCAGGTCGTACCAGAGCATATCGTCGTCGATCTCCTTGAGGGCGCGCTGCTCGTCCGGCGTGAGGGGCGAGCCGAGGTACTTTTCGTAGATCATGGCGAGGAGGCGGTCTTCGTGCTCGGAGTACGCCGGGAGGTCCTTTTTGAACGGGCGCGGGACATCCGAGAGATAGCACTCGCTCGCATCGTGGAGAAGGCACGCGAGTACAAGGCGGGGTTCATAGCCGCGCGCGGCGGCTTCTTTGGCGCAGCAGATGCAGTGCTCGCCCACCGACCAGAAGGAGTGTACATGGCCGTTGCCGCGGCAGATGAGCGAGAGCGCATGGGCGATGTCCCGGATGTCGATGTTCTCCGCGTCCGGCGCGAGCGGCTCAAACTTCCGTCCGGTATAAGTCCTGATGTAATCGCTCATGGCTTTTTTCCTCCTGCTTTCATGAAATGCATTCGCATTATACTCCGTCCGGCGGAAAAAAGCGAGAGGGAAAAATACGGCAGCGGAGCGATTTGTGCTCCGCCGCCGCAGTCTTCAGGCTTCGATTTTGATGATCTCGCCGGGGGTGATGCCGTTTTCGTTGAAGGTGTCGACGGAAACGTAGTAGGTCTGTCCCGCGATGAGGGTGGTGAGCTTGAGCTCCGAGGCATCGTATACGAGCCAGCTCATGTAGAGCTTGTCGGGCGCGATGCCGTAGCGGACATTGCAGCCCTGCGCGTTTTCGATCGGTTCCCACGCGATCTTCGCATCGAGGGCATCGATGCGCTCGGCCGTGGCTTTGGCCCGGGCGGGCTTCTCCCCCGCTCCGATGCCGAATACGCGAAGGCCCGCAATGCGCATCGTCTGTCCGTACGGCAGCTCGCCGCCGGTCACGCGGATATAGCGCGCCGTGATGCCGTCCGGAAATTCGTGATATGCGTTCACGCACTCGCGGCTCACGCGCTCGAGCACCGTCCAGTTCACGCCGTCCATGCTCGATTCGAGCGTATAGTTCGTGATCTGCTCATTAGTCTCGATGTGGCGGGTCTTGCGGTCGTCGCCGTAGGCATCCGCGGGGAAATCGACAACGAGCTTCTCGTCCGCAAAGTTCACCTGCACGGCGCGGACATCGTACGCTTTGCCGAGATCCGTGCACAGCCATTCGCCGGGCGCGCTCGCGGCGGCGCTCCACCAGGTGCGGATGTCCTCGTTCACGGCGAGCATCGGATCGCTGCCCCCGGCGGTGGAGGATGCCGTGGTGGGCTTCTTGTAGCTTAAGAGCATCCACTCGGGATCCTGCGCGGCGGCGTCGAATTTGCCGTCCGGGATGCGGTGCGGGTAGTCCGCGAAATTCTGATTGCAGTAGAGGACGCCGTCTGCGTCGAAGCCCGCCGGGAAGAGGCCGACGCGGCGCTCGAAGGCGTAGTTTACGGAGATGCGCATGGAGGAGGCGTGCCACCAGTTGCCGTGCGTATCCTCGATGGTGCTGCCGTGGCCGGCGCCGCAGATGAAGCCGCCCGGCTTCGAGGAGAACGGGTTCGACTTCTGCAGCGTGAAGGGGCCGAGGGGCGAAGAGGAGGTATACACGCCGTCGGAGTAGGTGTTGTACTCCGTGCCGGGGCAGGCGTACTGGAGATAGTACGTGCCGCCGTGCTTCGTCATGAAGGCGCCTTCGATGTAGGGCTTATCTATGGCGCGGAACATTTTTACGATGGCATCGATGTCGTAGTTGCCCATTTTGGCGGGCATCTCCGGCGGGAAGTGAAAAGAGTCGGTCTCCGGATCGTAGAAGCGCTTGATTGCCTGATAGACCATGCTCGCTTCCTTGTTCACCACGCCGTTATCGCCCGGGCGCTCGAAGCCGTTTTGCTTCTCCGCGTCGAAGATGAGTGCCTTTTTCTCGCCGATGGGCGTCATGGTCTCGGGGTCGAGCTCCACGCCCCAGATGGGCGTGACATTCGAGCAGCCCCAGTAGAAATACACGCGGCCGTCGTCATCGAGGAACAGGTCGGGATCCCAGAATTCCATGGCGCAGTTCACTTCGGTGAACGGCTCGGAGAGAGGGTCGGCGGTGCGCAGGATGGGGCAGCTGCGGCCCCGGCGGCTCGCGCAGAAGTAGAGGTACTCCCCCACCTGCCGGACATCGGGCGCGTAGTCGTAGATGAGGAGATCCGGCGCGGCGCGGAATTCCCAGTTGCACAGATCGTCCGAGTACCAGAAGCCGGCCGACATGGAGGCGAAGAGATAGTATTTCCCCTTGAAGTACACGAGCGTGGGGTCGGCTGCTTCGCGCAGACCGGCCGCGCGTGGGCCCTCCTTCATGTGCTGATAGCGGTAGCTCAGATCGAGCGGATTGCAGTAGGTGTGCTTCATAAAGGCTGTCCCTTTCCTGTCAGTTCTTGGAAATGGTCTGCAGGACGCGGTTGAGCTGCTTGATGCTCTCGGGGTCGGCGCCGGCCTGCTTGAGGAGGCCTTCGATGGTCATGCGCTTCATGGCCTGCTGCATCATGGCGACGAGGGCCGGGTTGTCCTTCACCGATGTGGCGACATCGCCGCGGGAGGCGGCGGCCTTGTCCATGACCTGCTTCATGACCGCGCCCGCCTTCGGGTGCGCCATGGCGGCGGCCATGTTGTCCTTGACCGACCAGCAGCTCTCGTCGAGCTCGCCGTCGAACCAGTTGTTCACTTCCTGCCGGTTCGGCATGGAGTAGGCGGGATTCGGCGCATCGACCTTGCGGACGGTGATGGTGTCCGCGCAGCCCTCGGCGCGCGCTTCGACGGTGTGCTCGCCGGTGATGGCGAGTGTAAAGGTGAAGATCTTCTCCGCCTTCTTTGTTTCGACGAGCTTGCCGTCCACAAAGAGGGACACCTCGGGGAGGTTCGAGTAGACCTTGATCTCCGTTTCGGCTTCGGGGCGGTCGACATAGCGGCTGCCGCACAGATGCACGAACGGCTCCTTGCTCCAGTAGGCTTTGTAGAGATAGAAGGCGTCCTTTTTGATCTTGCGGTCGAAGGTCACGAGGCCCTTCTGGTTCTCGCCGTGCTTGCCGCCCTCATCGCGGCCGTCGGCGGCGAAGTCGAACATATTCCACACGTGCGTGGCCCACAGCCACGGGCGCTCGGCGATGATCTTCGCCATGTGCTCATGGTAGACGCACTGGTAGGTCTCGGTGTAGTCGCCCTTTTCGGGAGCGGCGCTCTGGAAGGCGGGGTTGGCGTCCGCGCCGTACTCCGCGAGGCCGATGGGCTTGTTCGGGAACTTCGCGTGGAAGGTGTCGAAGAAGTCCTCGTTCTGGTCAAGCTCGCCGAGGTACCAGCCGAAATAGAGGTTGTAGCTGTTCACATCGGGGATGTCGAGGATGGGGCTCGTGGTCTCGAGCATGAAGACGTTCGCCATGGTGGTGGAGCGCGTGCTGTCGAGCGTATGGGCGAGATCGTTGAGCGCGCGGTGGTTCTCGAGGAGCTCCTCTGTGACGGCGCTCGCGGCGGTGATCTCGTTGGAGAGGCCCCACACAGCGATGGAGGGGTGGTTATAGTTCTGCACGATCAGCTCTTCCATCTGCGAGAGCGTGTTCGCGCGGCCGTTCTTCATGTGCAGGGAGATGTACGGGATCTCCGCCCACACGATGATGCCCTTTTCGTCGCACAGGTCGTACATGGCCTGCGGGTGCTGATAGTGGGCAAGGCGCACGGTGTTCGCGCCGATGTCGAGGATCATGTCGACATCTTCGGCGATCTTCTCGCGGATGGCGGCGCTGCCGGTGCCCTTATGGTCCTGATGCGCCGCGACGCCGCGCAGCGGATAGGAGCGGCCGTTGAGGAGGAAGCCCTTCTGCGCATCGATCTCGAACTTGCGGCAGCCGAAGCGTGCGGAGACGGTGTCGCCGCCGAATTCCGCCTCGGCGGTGTAGAGGTAGGGATCATTCAGGCCGTCCCAGAGATGCACATCGCGGATGACGAACTCCGCCTTCGCGCAGCCGTTGACGGACGGCACGGTCTTGCTCTCGCCGTTCACGCTGACGGTGACGCTGCCCTCGCCGACCGTGAAGGTCTCGACGGTCACGGCAGCGGTCTTCTTCTCGAGATCGACGATCGGCGTTACCTTGATGCCGGGCATGGCGTCCTTCACGAGCTCGAAGTGGTTTTCGGGCACGAGGATCAAATTCACATCGCGGATGAGTCCGCCGTAGAACGTGAAGTCGGCCTTCTGCGGATAGACATGGTCGTTGTCCGAGTTGTCGACGGCGGCGCAGAGGAGATTTTCCTTGCGCAGCAGTGCGGTCACATCGATGCGGAAGGCGGAGCAGCCGCCCTCGTGGTGGGCGATCTTTTCGCCGTTGAGGTAGATGTCCGCGGTCATGGCGGCGCCTTGGAACTCGAGCACGGCGCACTTGCCTTCCATGTGTTCGGGGGCTGCAAAGCTCTTGCAGTACATGGCGGTGCCGCGCCAGTAGTCGTTGCCGCCGTCCTGGCCGTCAACGGCGTTCCAGGTGTGCGGGAGCTTCACGCTCTCCCAGTCGGTCGGGAGCGCGGACGGCACGTCGGCCGTTTTGGAAAAATACCAGTTATCGTTGAAATTCAATACTTCTCTCATAGTCAGTCCTTCTTTTTGGCATAAGTTCCGAGGAGCGCGAGGCTCTCTTTCGGGTGGCGGGACATATCGGTGCGATCCACGGCGATGAGGCCGAAACGCATGGAGAAACCCTTCTGCCACTCGAAGTTATCCATGAGCGTCCAGTGGATGTAGCCCTTGACGGGGATGCCTTTTTCGATGCATTTCTCGACGGACATCATGGCGCGGCGGATGAACTCGCAGCGCTCGGCGTCATCCTCCGTGGCGATGCCGTTTTCGGTGACGAGGATGTCGCCCCGGAAGTCCTTCGCCGTGCGCTCGATGACGTGGCCGAGGGCTTCGGGATAGTACTCATACGCCATCTGCGTCGTGCGCGCGCCCTGCGGCACGCCGAGGTCGCCGGAGCGGCCGATGATGCAGCGGGTGTAGTTCTGCACGCCGAGGAAGTCGTCCTCGCGGAGGTACGGGAGGTAGTGCGTGAATTCGTCGTTCCAGATCTTCTCCGCCTGCTTCTCGCCGCCGGGAACGGGCTGCACATCGTGCAGGGAGAGCGTGAGGCCGACCTTTGCGTGCGGGGCGAGGCGGCGGATGACGGCGCGCGCCTTCACATGGGCTTTCATGATGAGCTCGTCGCCCTTTTTCGTGCGCATGGTCTGGAAGCCCTTGGGGTCTTTCGTGCCGACGGCTTCGAGCTTTTCCTGTCCGGCGAGCGCCATGTTTTTGAGCACGGTCTCGAGATTCATGCCCATCTGCACCTGACCGTCGGTGTTTTTCTTCTTTTTGCGTCCGTTGCGGAGCATGTCCTTCATGTAGCGCTTCGCGATGGCGGCGATCTGGAGGCCCATGTTGGCCTCATTGATGGTGCAGATGTAAGTAAGCTCCGGGCCGAGCTTCGTCATCACATATTCGACATAGCGGGCGAAATCGTCGGGGGTCGTTTCGGCTTCCCAGCCGCCCTTCCGGATGAGCCACACGGGGCTCGAGAAGTGGTGCAGCGTCACGATCGGCTCGATGCCGTTGTCGCGGCAGCAGCGGAGGACGGCGCGGTAGTGCTCGATCTCGGAGTCATCGAACTTGCCCTCTTCTGGCTCGATGCGCGCCCACTCGATCGTGAAGCGGTAGGCGTTCAGGCCGGCCCCGGCCATGAGGCGGATGTCCTCTTCATAGCGGTTGTAGTGGTCGACGGCGGCGCCGGACTTTTCGAGATAGTCCGAGTGCTTGATGTTCTCGAGCGCCCAGCAGTCGCTGTGGATGTTGTTGCCTTCGGCCTGATGGGCGGCCGTGGCGGCGCCGATCAGGAAGTTTTCGGGAAGAGCCATTATGCTTTGTCCTCCTTGATGTCATATTCGTAAGATCCCGCCGGCACGGTCTCGTGCGTGCCGTCCGGCAGGAAGATGTCCGCCGTCGTGTTGGAGGGGACATCGATCGTAAAGCGGAGCGAGCCGTTTTCGTACTTCCACGCGCTGCGGATGGTGCCGATGGGCGACTTCCATTCCGCTTCGGCATGGCCGAGCGCTTCGTTCGGCGTCGGGCGGACGGTGAACTTGCCGCCCTCGAGACGGATGCCGCACACGCCGCGGAAGAGCCAGCCGCTCACCGCGCCGTAGGAATAGTGGTTGAAGGAATCGTGCACCGTGCCGTCCGGGCGGATGCCGTCCCAGGTCTCCCAGATGCTGGTCGCGCCCTTTTTGACGGCGTAGAGCCAGCCGGGGCAGGTATCCTGCAGGAGGAGACGGTAGGCGGTGTCCGCGTGGCCGTTCTCGGCGAGGACGCCGCACAGGAACGGCGTGGAGAGGAAGCCGGTGTTCAGGTGATAGCCGTTCTTTTTCACGAGCTCGGCGAGGTCATCGGCTGCCGCGCGCTTTTCGTCTCCCTCGAGGAGGTCGAACGCGATGGGACGCACGTACGCGCACTGGCGTTCGGAATGCACGGTGCCGTTGTCGGTGCAGGTGAAGCGGTAGGCGAGCTTTGCCTTCTCCGCCATGTCGGCAAATTCCTTCGCGTCCTCCGTTTTGCCGAGGAGACCCGCGATGCGCGAGAGGAGTGCGGCGGAGTGGGAGAAGTACGCCGTGGCGACTTCGGGCGCGCCGTTTTTCATGTTCGAGCGCATGGCATCCATGGAGGAAATGTCCGGCTCGAGCCACTCGCCGAAGTGGAAGCCCTTGTCGACGAGGTATTTCTTATAGGGATTCCTGCGGTTTTTGGGGCGCGTGGAGCTTGCGCGTTTCTTGCAGAAGCGCACCCACTTCGCCATCATGGCGTAGTTTTCGCGCAGGATCGTCTCGTCGCCGTACGCTTCGTAGAGCGCCCAGGGCACGAGGATGCACGCATCGCCCCAACCGGCAGAGCCGCGGATGATGCGCGTGATGATGCCGGTGACATTATTGGCAGGCGCGATGTTGCTCACGATGCCGTTTTTCTTCTGCGCGTCGCGGCAGCAGGCGAGCCACTTGCGGAGCACCGGATAGCAGTCCGCGAGGTACACCGCCGTGGGCGCGAACGCACCCGCGTCGCCCGTCCAGCCCGCTCTCTCGCGGGTGGGGCAGTCGGTGGGGATGTCGCAGAAATTGGAGCGCATGCTCCAGAGGCTGTTGAGGAAGAGACGGTTCACATCCTCATTGCCGCACGAGAATGTGCCGACCTGCTCCATTTCGGAATAGACGGCGATGGCCGTGAACTCGGCGTCGGTGAGGTCGATGTCGGTCTCGACCTTCGCATAGCGGAAGCCGAAAATGCAGAACTTCGGGTGGAAGGTGTTTTTGCCGTCCTTGCATATGAAGGTGAGCTTCTGCGGGATGCCGCCGTTTTTGTTGCGCGCTCCCGGGTCAAAATTCGACTGCGTGAAATTGCCGTTCTCGTCGAGCGTTTCGCCGTGCCAAAGCGTGATGCTCTGCCCCGCCTTCGCGCTCACCGTCACGGCCGTGTAGCCCGCGAGATTCTGCCCGAAGTCGATGACCGTCTCGCCGTTCGGCGTTTGCAGGATCTTTCCTTGGAAGCGTTCGTGCTCGCGGATGGGCACGGTCTCGGTACATACGAGGTTTTCATAGCCGAACTTTTCGACCTTTACGCCGTGCCAGTCCGTGACAGTCTCCATGCGGGCGTCCTGCGTTTCGCCGAGCTCGGTGTCGTTCTCACGCACCGGCCCCGATTGGCTTGCTTCCCACGCGGCATCGCTGCACACGACGGGCTCGCCGCCGATCTCGAGGCGGCAGAGGAGCGCGATGTCCTTGCCGGAGAGGTTATGGGTGCCGTCGATGCCGTTGTTGCCGCGGTAGAGGCCGTCGCCGAGCGTGACGCGGATCTCGTTTTCGCCCTCTTGAAGGAGGTCGGTCACATCGTAGCACTGGAGCTGCAGGCGCAGCTTGTAGTCGTCAATGCCGGGGGCGAGCACGAAGTCGCCCACGCGTTTGCCGTTGATCTCCGCTTCGTAGAAGCCGTGGCAGGTGATATAGAGCCGCGCCGGAGCGTCGGCTTTCGGCGCATCGATGCGGAATTTGCGGCGCAGCACGGAGGCCGGCTGCCGTACCTTTTCATCGAGCGTGAGCTCGGGGTTGATCCAGGATGCTTTGCGGATGTCGTTTCCGATGCCGTACTCATAGAAAGAGGAGCTCTCCTCTCCCCACGCGCCGGTCTCATCGCGCAGGCACACGCTCCAGGTGACGCGCTCGCGCGCCCTGCCCTCGTAGCCGCACACGACCTGCATGGCGTCCGAGCAGACCTCGCCGCTCTCCCATACGGTCTTGCCGCCCACGGAGGCCGTGATGCGGTAAGCGGTCTCTTTCACGCCGCCCTCACACGTCCAGCTCAGCGTCGGCTTATGCAGCGAGAGGCCGAGCGGTGCCGTGAGGCGGTCGCATTTGAGATGGATAGCTTTCATTATGTCAACCTCTTATTCAAAATTCCGGTTGAGCCATTCGGCGCTGCGCTCGAGGCTTTTTACGGGGTCTTTGTCGATCCAGTTGCGGTGGCTCTCGAGGACGACGCACTCGATGCCGTTCCGGACGGCTTGGTCACGAAGCTGTGTGAGCGGCAGATTGCCGGTGCCGAGCTCCACGCTGTCGGACTTGAGGATGGGCGTCATGGGCGTTTTGCCGCGGCGGGTGCCGCGGTCGGCGATGTGCCAGAGCTTCATGCGCTCGCCGAGCGTTTCCATCCAGACGAGCGGACTTGCGCCCGCGTCGGCGAACCAGTAGCTGTCGAACTCGAAGGATACGCTCTCGGGGTCTGTTTCGCGCAGGAGGATCGAGTAGGCGTACTCGCCCGAGTCGGTGCGGAGGAGCTCCGCGTTGTGGTTGTGGTAAAAGAGGCGCAGGCCGTTTTCCTTTGCCTTCGCTCCGGCGGTGTTGAGACGCGCGGCGAGATCCTTTACGGTCTGCTCGTCGCCGTAGTCAAAGCGGTACATGCCGGTGATGACGAGGCGGTCGGTGCCGAAGGCCTTCGCTTCCGCATGTACCTTTTCGCTCTCGCGCTCGAGGGAGCCGAGGTCGGTGTGGTAGGCGGAGACTGCGAGGCCGGACTCTTTCAGAAGGTTCTTCCAGTCGAGCTTGCCGCACGAGCCCGTCGGCATGCCGGCGGCTTTCGTGAGCATGCGGACAAGAGCCGGGGTCGGATGCGTCATGAAGCTGTTGAGCTCGAGAGCATCGTATCCCGCATGCTTTATGCGGCGCAGAACTTCAAGCGCCGCTTCTTCGCTCGTGCACACCGTGCCGAGCATGATCTGCTGAACGGATCTTATTGCCATGGTATTCTCCTGTTGTATGCGCTTTGCTTTTATGCCGCTGCAGGGAGTGCCGAAATTTTCGACGCTCCCTGCGATGCAAATAATGTTAATTTTATTTTGCGGGGGCAGCTTCGGCCTTTTTCGCGTTCAGGTACGCCTCGTTGTCCTTCTCGAGCTTGGAGAAGGCGAAGGCGCACACGCCCATGATGACCATGAAGACCATGGGGACGATGGCGTAGTCGATGCGGATGGCCATGATGGCGCTCGCGGGCTGCGTGGCATCGGCTTCGCTGATGTAGCCGCCGATGAAGAGCACGAGACCGGTGACATAGGAGCCGAGAGCCGCGCCGAGCTTGGAGCAGAAGTTGGCGAGCGTGCTGGAGGAAGCCTCCATACGGCGCAGACCGATGCGCTCGTTGTAGTTGCAGATGTTCATGACGAAGAGGATGCCGTAGTAAGCGATGGGCAGACCGGCGAGCGTGGCGAGCAGGTAGCCGGCGCACACGCCGATATAGTTGGCGCCGGAGAAGAACACGATGATGTAGCCGACGACGCCGATGCCGCTGAAGACGGCGATCATCTTGCCCATGGAGCCGATCTTCTTCATGATCATCGGGAAGAGCAGCATCAGCGGGAGCAGGATTATGCCGAACACGGAGAGGATGCCGAGCTTGTCGAGGTCGCCGATGATGTACTTGAAGTAGTAGGAGCCGCAGGCGAGGTTGGTGGTGATGTTGTAGCAGAGCATGATAATGGCGTAGAGCCAGACATACTTGTTCTTGGAGAAGAGCTCTGCGATATCCTTCACTTTGAGAGGCTCAGAGCTCTTGCCGGCGTCCACGGTCGGATCTTCCTTGCAGAAGATGAAGCGGAGCATGCCGATGAGGGTGGCGGGGATCATGATGATGAGAACGGCACGGGTCCAGCCGGAGGCGTCGGTGGCGACGCGCTTCATGATCATCGGGAAGCCGACGGACACGAGAATGCTGCCGGCCATGGTGACGATGCCGCCGAAGGAGGCGACCTTCTTGAGCAGCACGGCGTTGTTGGAGAAGTGGCCGATGGTGTAGGGGTTGAGGGCGGCCAGACGGAGCGTGGAGAAGATGGCGAAGGTCAGGGAGTACATGCAGAAGATCCATGCGGACTTCGCAAACTCGCTCCATTCCGGCTTGCCGGAGAAGAGGAGCACGGTGCAGATGGTCATGCCGATGATGGCCGGCTCATAGGTGCGGCCGCGGCCGAGCTTCGTTTTGGTGGAGTCGACGAGGATGCCGGCGAAGAGGTCGGTGACGGCGTCGAAGATCTTGCTGGCGAGCAGGAGCGTGCCTACGCGCAGCGTGGATACGCCGAGGGTATCCGAAGCGTAGATGGACAGGTAGTTCAGGACGATGACATTCACCCAGGCGGAAGAAATGTCGGAGCTTTTGAATGCAAGGAGACGCCAAAAACTGAGATGGTCGGGATTTTTCGGCTTTTTGCTCATGGTGCAGCCCTCCGTAAAAGAATAAAAATTATTAAATGGGAAGCGCAAATTCTGCGTTTCTGTGTGCATTATAACGAGGGCGGTGCGGGGTGTAAAACAGCAAATTCGTTTTTTCCATCATAATTTTGTCCGTCTTGCAAAAGGCAACAAATTTCTTGTATTTTTCGCTGATTTGTGATAAAATTAAAATAGCAGAATGAACAAGAAACCATTGATTTATTTAGCTATTTTGACAAAAGGCAGGGGAAACGGATTGAACACGGACGAAAAACTGACCTTTCTGAAAAGCCTGATCCGCTGCGCCTACGATGTGGCGTTCCGGGAATATGACAGTGCGGGCACGCTCCTCTCCGCAGAGCCGGAGTCGGTGCTCCAGGACGAGCTTTTCGAGAAGTCCGGATGTCTTTCCTATGCGCTCGAGAACGCGCACGATGCGCCGCTCTTTCTGAGCTCGAGGCTTGGGCTTCTCTGGGGCGCGGTCAGCGTCGGCGAGGGTGAGGAAAGGCGGATCCATGTCATAGGGCCGGCGCTCAACACGGTCATTGCACCGGGCACCATCAGCGAGGCGGTGCGGCAGGCGTTTCCCTCGCTCGTGGGTACGAAGGATCTTACGAATTTTTACTCCTCGCTGCCCGTCATCCCGATGCAGATGTTCCAGCACTACCTTCTGATGCTCTCCCTCACGCTGACCGGGCGGGAGATGCACACGAGCGACATCCTCTATCAGACGCCCGACAAGGGCGGCAAGCCCGTCATGACGCGCTCCTCGCAGAAGCGCAACCGCTACCACACCTACATTGCCGAGCAGGAGCTTTTATATAATGTACGCGAGGGCAATATGGATTTCTCCAAAGCGCTCATGAAGTCCTCCTCGCTCAGCACCGGCGTGCAGATCAAAACGGATGACCCCGTCGGGCAGGCGGCCATCTCGGTCATCGTGTTCACATCGCTCTGTGCGCGCGAGGCCATCAAGGGCGGGCTCTCCCCCGACATTGCCCACGCCGTCGGCGATGCGTACATTCAGAATTTGACGGAGGCCAAGACCATTTCCGCGCTCAGCTCGCTCTCGCACGCCATGTACACGGACTTCATCCGCCGCGTGCGGAATGCGAAGGGCGGTACCAGATATTCGCGCACCATCCGCGATTGCTGCGACTATATCCTCACGCACATGGAGGACGAGGTGTCCATCGCCGTTCTCGCGCAGCAGTTCGGGTATACGCCCTATTATCTCTCGCGCAAGTTCAAGGCGGAGACCGGCATGAGCGTGGCGGAGTACATCGACAGCGTGCGCATCGAAAAGGCCAAGGTGCTGCTGCTCGGCACGGAGGACAGCATCGCGGACATCGCGCGCACCCTGCGCTACTGCTCGAGCACCTATTTCAGCGAGACCTTCCGCCGCATCGTCGGCGTGCTGCCGAGCGAATACCGCAAGGATCCGGAAAAGTACGGCATCGATTCGGCCGCAAAC